>JBEICW010000048.1:0-12103 GCA_040383785.1 Ignavibacteria bacterium
AATCATTTGAATTTTCAGTTTCTGAGTATTCTCCACTAAACCAATAATATTCTCTTCCGAAAGGATCCTTTCTTCTTTCGTAAGCATCTTTCCATATTGTAGAATTATGCTTTACAACTTTCATACCTTTGATATTATCTTCACTAATGCTTGGAACATTTACATTCAATAATGTACCAATTGGAAAAGTAAGATTTACCATTTCTAAAGCTAACTTTTGTGCAACCTTAGCAGCATAAGACATATCAGCTTCGTAACTATGACTAGCAAGTGATATTGCCATTGCTGGAATTCCTGAGAGCATACCTTCGGTAGCTGCTGATACAGTCCCAGAATATAATATATTAATCGCAGTGTTTTGTCCGTGATTAATACCAGAAATTACCAAATCTGGTCTATCACCGACTAATTCCGAAATTGCAATTTTAACACAATCACTTGGAGTCCCATTTATTGAGTAACCAAACATTTTACCATCTCTGTGGAAATGAGTAACTCTTAGTGGATTGCTGATTGTTAGTGAATGTCCAACTGCACTTTGTTGTCTATCTGGAGCAACAACAATTACTTCAGCTATTTCTAATAATGACTCAACTAAAGCAAATATCCCTGGAGAGTCAATTCCATCATCATTTGAAACTAAAATTTTTAACTTTTTTGACATTTGAATATAGTTACTTTATAAATATAACAAAAAAATCTTTAATATGAATTTAATTTAATAAATATTTTGAAAATAATTCATTTTATCTTGTTAAATCCATATAAAAAATTAATACCATCAATAATAATAAAATTACTACACCAATTTGTTGAATTACCATTTTAACTTTTATTGGTAATTCTTTTCTAATTAACCCTTCGATTATCACAATTATTAAATGTCCTCCATCTAATGCAGGGAAAGGTAAAATATTCATCAAAGCTAAAGACAAAGATAATGCCGCCACAAATTTTAAAAATGAATCCCAACCCATTTCAGCAGTTTGTGCAGAGCTTTTCGCAATCATTATTGGTCCACCAAGAGCTTGTTTTGCATCTACATTACCTTTGAAAATTTGACTAATTGATGAAAAAATCATATTAATCATATCCACTGAATTTGTAAAACCATAACTTGCTGATTCCACCAAACCGTAATTAACATCTTTGATATTTCCTCTATAATCAGATGCTAAATATACACCCAATAATCCATCTTTGCCAGTTTTGAATTTAGTGCTGTCAAGTTTATTACCTCGCTTATAAACTACTGACATTTCCTTAGTTTTTAAAGATTTAATTTTATCAGAAAATTGTAATCTTGAATAAATATTTTCATTATTTACTGAAATAATTGTATCATTTTTAACCATTCCAGCTTTACCAGCCACATTTAATGACAAAACTTCTGAAAAATATATTGCTTGATTACCAATATCAATACCCAAATCTTTTTTGTTTGATAAAGCTTTAATGACTAAATCAGCATTTACTTTAATATTTTCTGTTTTATTATTTCTCAAAATACCCACATTAACTACACCATCCATGTTTTTAAGTGTAATTCCGCTCAAAAATTCTTGCCAATTAGTTATTTTTTTATCGCCTATAGCTAAAATTTGATCTCCTTTTTCAAATCCAATTTTTTCGGCAATTGATTTTTGACTAATATAACCTATAGTAGTTTCTGTAACTACTTTTTCACCTTGTGAAAACATTATGAAACCATAAATAAATACAGCTAAAATGAAATTCATTATTACTCCTGCACTAAGTACAAAAGCTTTTTGAAAAGCATTTTTTGAACGAAATTCATAAGGTTGTGGTTCTGATGCTATAAACCCCTCGTCCATACTTTCGTCCACCATACCAGAGATTTTTACGTACCCGCCAATTGGTAATAATGAAAATCTATAATCTGTAAGACCATCATATACAAAATCATCATCTAAATTCCCAAAAGTAAATCCTGTTCTAGTATTAAAACCAAATAGTCTTTTTCCCATACCAAAAGAGAATATATCAGCCCTCATTCCAGTTAGTCTTGCAGCAAAAAAATGACCAAATTCATGGATATTTACTAATATCCCAATTACTATCAAAAAATAGAATAAACTACTTAAAAATTCCATATTATTATTATTTAATTTAAGAAATATTATTTTTACTTACATAATTTACAATAGACAACTTACCAAAAACAAAATTTTAAAAATTTATCTAAAACTTACATATTTTAATATCAAAAATGATTTATCTTTGAATATTAGTGATTAAGTTGTAATTAAATTATATTTTAGTTAATTTTAGTTTAAAAAACAGAATAAGGTATTGATTATAAAATTGACTATAAATTTGCTATATAATTGATTGAAGTTTTGCGTGTTTTTGCATCAACTTCAATTACATCTTCTAATGTTGGATTGGAAATATTTATGATTTTGTTTAACGAATGCTCTATACAATCAGCTATTTGAGTAAATTTGATTTGTTCATTAAGAAAAGCTTTTACGGCAATTTCATTGGCGGCATTTAGAACTGTAGATGCTACACCACCCAATTTAATTGTTTCAAAAGCAAATTTTAGACATCTAAATTTTTTATAGTCAGGTGCTTCGAATGTTAAAGTTCCAATTTTTGCCAAATCTAATCTTGGAAAGTCATACTCAAAGTGATTAGGAAAATTAAGTGCATAAGAAATTGGTATTCTCATATCAGGAAGACCTAATTGTGCTTTTACTGAACCATCTACAAATTGTACCATAGAATGAATTATACTTTGTGGATGAATCAAGACATCAATTTTATCTAATTCCAAATCAAATAACCATTTTGCTTCTATTACTTCTAAGCCCTTATTCATCATTGTAGCGGAGTCGATTGTGATTTTACTTCCCATACTCCAGTTTGGGTGTTTTAAAGCGTCAGATAAACTTATCGCTCCAAATTCAGATAAATTTTTACTTCTGAATGGACCACCAGAGGCAGTGAGTATTATTTTTTCAATTTGAGAATATTTTTCACCAACCAAACATTGTAGAATTGCGCTATGTTCCGAATCTATTGCAATTAGTTCGGCATTATGTTCTTTAGCAATTTTACAAACAATTTCACCAGCACTTACCAAAGTTTCTTTATTTGCTAATGCTACGTTAGTACCACATTTTAAGGCTTCAATAGTTGGCACTACACCAGCAAATCCAACTAAAGCAGAAATAACCAAATCATTATCTATATCTGTAACTGCTTGCTTTAGCCCTTCATCACCAAATAAAATATCACCTTTGAACTTAGTAATTTGCTTGAAATTATTATATGAGATTTCATCAGTAATAACAACTGCCTTGGGTTTATACTTTTCAATTTGTGGCTCTAATATATCTATACGAGTATTTGTAGTCAAAATATTAACTTCCAAACCTTCAGTTTTACCAATTACATCTAATGACTGAACTCCAATTGAGCCAGTTGAACCAAGTATTGTTATTTTTCTTGTTTTCATATTGTTAATTAAGATTATTAATTAATATTGTTAAAACTTTAGGTGGACTTTAATAATTGTCAAATTTAAAAATCTTTAGTAATTTCTTTTTGTCTTTTTACTGAATAAAACTGAAATTTATCATTCGAAAGTTTATCATTTTGTAAAACTTTAATCTTCACAAAATACCTTAACATAATTTTTGAAAGTCTGCTAAAAGTACCTTCAGAAAGATAAGCTGCAACTTCTGGACTTACAAAAAGTAACAATCTAAATTCATTAGATTTCAATTTGAATTTACGTAACCAATCTTCAATTTCTCTAATTGTAATACCTTTGGAGCGAACTCTACCCAAACCTTCACAAGTAGTGCATAATTCACTAATTCTTTCGCTAATATTTTGGTTCATTCTCTGACGTGTGATTTGCATCAAACTTAACTGAGTCAAAGGATAAATTGTAGTTTTGGCTCTATCTTTATCTAATTCAAAACGTAATTCACTAAATAATCGCTTTTTATTGGATTCTAACATCATATCAATAAAATCAACAAGAATAATTCCGCCAAAATCACGTAATCTTATTTGTTTTGCAATTTCTTTAACTGCTTCTAAATTTATAAATAATGCAGTTTTTTCTTGGTCTTTTTCTAAAGCTTTTCCCGAATTTACATCTATTACAATCATAGCTTCGGTTTGGTCAATTACAATCGAGCCACCGCTACGCATCATTACTTTTCGCTTATAGATGTTTTCAATATCTCTAACAACTCCAAATTCTTCAAAAATCGAATGTTTACCTCTATATAGTTCAATTCTATTTAGTAAATTTGGTGAATTTAATCTTATGTAATTTTGAATATTATAATATAAATTTACAGAATCAACATGTAATTTATAAACTTGATGATTAAATAAATCTCTAATTATACTATTAGAAACTTCAGCATCTTTATAGAGCAAAGTGGGAGCGGAACTATATTTATACTTATCAATTATAGATTTCCAAGTATTACTTAAATGTTCCCAATCATTAACAATTTCTTCCTTAGTTTTACTTTTGGCTGCAGTACGTATTATTAATCCAATTCCGCGTGGAGCAAATTCTCTAACTATAGAACGTAATTTTCTACGTTCCATATATGAATTGATTTTCTGTGAAACACCAATCATATTTTCAAAAGGCATTAAAACAAAATATCTACCAGCAATAGAAATACGACTCGTTACTTTCATACCCTTGTTAGAAAATGCTTCTCTAACTACTTGTACAATTATTTCTTGTCCAATTTCTAAATTAATCTTTATGTCACCACTTCTTTTTGTAGAAAAAGTAATTTCTTCAGGTTCATTCTGATTTTGCTTTTTTGAGTTATTTGAAGTATTAACACTAATAGTTTCTGGCTTGATTTTCTTCAAAGGTGCAAAATGTTCAGGAAGAGGTATTTCTTGTCTAAATTGTCTTTTTTCATCAACAAGTTTTAATCCATTAGTAAATACACTTGGATGTTCACCTTCAATTTGTTTTTTTAGTAATGGGTTATTAAAGATATATTTATCTTTAAGTGCATCGATTTGCTCTTCTGGTGTTAGGTCTTTCAAAATAGATTTTACTTGCTCGTCATCTTCATCATCTTCAACAATGAAATTACTTTCCATTGAATCGTCAATGTCCGAAAAGTGCAAAAAAGCATCATGCTTAAATCCAATATCGATAAAAGCAGCGTTGATACCCTGAGCTATTTTAGTAACTCTACCTAAATAAATGTTTCCAATGTAACGTTCTTTGTCGGGTATATCTATGTAATATTCAGCAATTCTGCCATCTTCTGTAATAGCTACGCCCACCTCATTGGTAGATGAGCTAATTAATATCTCTTTTCTCATTAGAACTAAATTTGTCTTGTCTTAATTTATCAATTTATTAGTATAATTTACTTAATAAAATTGATTTTGTATTTTTAATGTTGAAATTAACTTTATAAATTACTTTTTTGGAAAATTACAACATCACTATCTAAATTCCTAATTAAATTTCTAAAACTAAATTTTCTTTTTCAATGGCTTAAAATTAACTTACTATAGTTAATTTTAAAAGTATTGTTTATTTAAATATTTTGCTTTACTGGTTTGACGAATGACAAAGGTATTTAATATCTTTTGTGCAAAATTATTTTATTTTACCTTTGATAATAAAAATTAGACACAAAAAAAGGCCAAGTTTACCAAAACGCAATATGAAATTACTTACCGTTGCTACCTTCCGGTCCTGGCGGGGTTGGGCAATACATAATCGTATGGGACTTGACCAAAATTGTTTTTCGTTTAAGTACGCCAGAGAGGATTCGAACCTCTGACCCACAGCTTAGAAGGCTCTTGCTCTATCCAGCTGAGCTACTGGCGCATTGCACTCAAAAGAGATTACAAAATTACGGACTTTTTTTCAGATACGCAAGAACTTTTTTTCAAATGACCAAATTTTTTGATATTTTTTGATACTTCAAAATTTGAGAACAATATAAAATTTCTATTTTTCATATTTTTCACTTAAAATGAAAGAGAGAATTAACTATTATAATTAATTCTCTCTTGTAAAGTATATATTATTGCTCTTTACTTATTTACAACCAATTTTGTTGTGATATTTTTGATTGAATGATCAGATAATTTTAATTGGATATTTACCAAATAACTGCCATTACTTAGATTATTTATTGCAATTGGTATATTATAATTTCCACTATTCATTAAACCCAAATTATCTTCAATTATCATAGTGCCTGCATTTGTATAAATTTGGTAATTTATTTCAGCTAATTCTGTTAAATTTATACTTAAATTACTGATAGAATTAGTTGGATTTGGATATAAATTAATTACAAATCTTCCTAATTCATCTTCTACACTTGTTTCATTTTTAGTAATAAAGTACCAAGTTTCTGACCAAGCACCTTCTTCTTGACCATTTTTAGGTTTTACACTCCAGTAGTAAGTTGTGTTCTCTTTTAAGTTGTAGAAATCTCTTTGCAATAATGTCCAATCTGGAATTAATTTATAATCTACAGAAGCTGTATCAAAAGTGTTTTTAGTATCTAATTGTAAATCATATTTTGTAGCTCCTTTTACTGAATTCCATTTCAAGAATAAATTATTTAGTGTTTGCTCAGTAGCTCCTAATGCTGGTTCAACTAATACTACTCTTGACATTTCTGTACGGAAGCTCCATATTTCTGACCATTCACCCTCTACACCTTCTACATAAGTTTTTACACGCCAGTAATATGTTTCATAAGCGTCTAATGTTTCTGTTTCTAAACTTATTTGGTCTGTACTATCCAAATCTAATATTGGATTGCTCATATTAGCACTTTTAGATAATTGCACTCTGTATCTAGTCGCTTTTAATACACTATTCCAATTTAAAGTAGTTTTAGTTGGAATAGTTATATTTTTATCACCAGGTGATAATAATTTAGGTCCAGGTATAGTTGTTATAAAGTTCCATACTTCTGAATAATCACTTGAGCCATCTGCATTTGATGCATAAATCCTCCAATAATATTTTCTATTATATTCAAAGTTTACTAATAAATGTGCGTCTAATTCTTCTGATTTACCATTGTAAAATACTCCTGTTTCAAATCCATCATTTTCGCCTACTTGGATATATGCAGCCTCGGAAGTTGGTACTTCTTTCCATTTGAATTGAATACTTCCAGATGGCATTTTTTCACTATTATTGACAGGTGAGACTAATACTGGTGGAGGCAATACTGTAAAGAATTCAAATGCTACAGACCAATCACTTGTATTTCCATCTTTACCAAATGCTCTAACTCTCCAATAGTAAGTTGTTAGATTTTTTAGTTTAGCAGTAGTTATTGTTGTATCAGTAGTATTGTCTTTTTTAAATAGTATAGTTGCAAAATTAATATTTTCTGATACTTCTACATTATATTTTTCTGCTCCATTTACTTTAGCCCAAGTTAATGTTGCTAATGTTGGAACTCCTCTTTTAGTATTTGTAGGAGTCAAAAGTACTGGTTGAGCTAATTTAGTAGTAAAACTACGTTCTTGGCTCCATTCAGAATAAGATGCAAATGCTTTACCTCTAACTTTGTAATAATATTTAGTATTGGGTTGCAGTGATTTAGTTAATTTCCACTTAGTGCCAGCTATTACGGGAGTTTCTACTGAATAGCCAAAAAACTTATCATCTGAAATTTGCATTTCATATAAATCAGATTTATTTGCAGTATTCCATTCAATATTTGGCATAAAATCTACATTAGTAATATTATTGGCTGGTGCCACAAGAGTTGGTACTCCCATCTGTAATGGGTTTGTAATTCTATGCATAATACCAGTTGTAAACAACATATCTCCAGAATTATTAATAGCAATTGAATTCACATCTTTTACAACAAAGCTATTATTGATTGAATCCCATTTACTTCCAGCATTAGTAGTACGATACATTCCATAATCAGAAGCCATGCCTAGAAATATCTCTGAAGCGGTTTTTATACCTATACTATTTACTACAGGTGACTCATAAGAAGTTACTGTTGTATTAAGTTTATTTACTGAATATGAAGTTCCATCATTTGTAGATTTATACAATCCATCGACCGTTCCAATATAAATCACGTTATTAATATCACATTTTATATCATATACAAATAAAGTCTGAGAATTTCCACTATTAAAGTTTGTTGGATTAAATCTCACACCATTATCAGTTGACGATAAAACTTTAATTATACCTGTTGTATCAATTACAGACATATAAAGAGTAGAATTATTAGCAACTGCTAGTTTCGCATCCGTTCCATAAAAAACTCTTGTAGGAGCAGTCCAAGTAGTACCACCATCTGTAGATTTAACTATTAATATTTCGGCAGGTTTAGGCGGTGGAGGTGGCATTCCCATAGATACTTCGGTTGGCTTTTGGTATATTGCAAATACATTTTGTGGATTTGAAGGACTAACCTCAATTCCTAAACAAATAAAATCTACAGTCGGACCAGTCTGATTCCATATAGTACCACCGTCTTTAGAAACACTAATTTTTTTAGAACCATCAGCTACATATATTGAATTTCCATTCACTCCTATAGCCATAATATTCTGAGGTAAATTATAAATATTAGTTGACCAGCTATTTCCCAAATCTGTAGTTTTGTATATTGCTTGTTTATTTTTTATATAAGAATAAAAATTATTATTTCCAGCTAAAACTATTAATCTTGTATCACCAGTATAATAGTTTAATAGTTTCCAATTAAGTCCATTATTTGTACTTTTAAAGATTCCTCTATTTGGAATTGCTGCTAATAATGTTCCATCATTAAACCTCGCAAGTGAATTTACTCCACCATAAATATCTTCCATTTGTCGCCAATCTTCATATGTACGAGAATCATATCTCCAAAGACCTCTATATTTTGTAGCAATTACGGGTTCTTCTATAATTGAAGGAGCAGTAGCATTTGCATAAATTATATCTATTATGTTACCGTCAAGTAGTGTATTATCATTTTTAACACCATATTGCTGAAAATTCAAGCCGTTATCTACTGACTCATATAATCCACCCTGCCCAGCAATTAAGATTTTATCTTTTTGAACTCTTGCAATTTTATTAGTATATTTCATTACCAAACCACCAACATTTCTCGAAAATGACTTAGCGTTATCGTCTGATTTATATATACCACCACCATAAGTTCCCACTATTATTCTACCTGATTTTGTAATACAAATATCACTAATATCTTTATATACAATACCAGAGTCTGATTGGATCCAATTACTACCGCCATCAACTGACTTATAAATTCCATCTCCATAAGTACCACAATAAAGTGTATCATTGGTTTTTGAAATAATTACTTTTGTATTTAGTCTGATCAAACCATTATTAATTTGAGTAAATGAAGCACCAGAATTTATAGATTTGAATAAACCTGCATCCGAAGTAGAAATATAAATAATAGCATTTGTACTACCAAAACTGATGTAATTAATATATTTACCAGTAAATCCTGTTGTAATTGGAGTCCAATTTAATCCTTTATCTATACTTTTGTAGAGACCACCACCCCAAAATCCTGCATAAGCCGCATCATCAGTAGCAACCCTAATAACAGACACTTCGTCAGTATTAGGTCCTTTTATTCTACCAGTCCATTCATTTGAATACAAATTTACTGCAAAGAAAATCGAAAACACGAATGCAAAGAATATCACTTTCATCGTAATATTTCTTATAATTTTAAACATTCCAACCCCACTTAATTTTAATCAAAACTATTTATTTTATTTACAATGTTCAGTTTCGCAAATTAAGAAATTACTTTATAATTAAAAAGATTACAACATAAATAAAACAAAATTGTCTTATATTTTTAATAATTACAATTATCTTTTTTTATTTATTACCTATGGCTAAATTAACATACAATGCTGACTTTATTTTCGCGTCAGCTAACAAAGGCAATTTTCCAAAACACGACTTACCTGAAATTTGCTTTGTTGGTCGCTCTAATGTAGGCAAATCATCTCTTATTAATAGCATAGTTAAGCGTAAAAACTTAGCAAGGGTAAGTGTTACACCTGGAAAAACTCAACAAATAAATTTTTATAATGTTGAGGATACTTGGTGTTTGGTGGATTTACCTGGGTTTGGTTATACATCAAAAGGCAGGACAATTGGCTCGGATTGGAAAATCAACAACTTTGAATATGTCAAAAATAGAGAGAACTTAAAGTTAATATGTTTGCTGGTTGATAGTCGCCATGACCCGATGGAGATAGATTTGGGGCTAATGGAAGAATTAGAAATTATGCAACGTAAATATATAGTAGTTCTTACAAAATGTGATAAAATTAATTCTACTATGATTGCCGAACGCACACAACAATGGGCTGAACTTTTGGTTAATTGTAATTATAATATCGAGTTATTGCCTTATTCGTCTGTAAGCGGCTTGGGTAGGAATAATATTATTGCTGTAATAAAAAAATATTGCCCAAAAGAATATGCAAATTCTGAAGAATAAGACAAAATAAAGTATAATTCAAATAAGAAAACAATTACATAAGAAAACTAAATAAAAAAAGTCATAATTAGGTTTGCAAATGTTTAAAATTGAAGACTGGGGTTTAATTTCATATCAAGAGGCATATCAAAAGCAGAAAGAAATAGTCAAAAGTATAAACGAAAATAGAATTAATAATGTTAATAATTCTATTTTGGTAGTTTGCGAACATCCGACTGTTATTACAATTGGCAAGAGTGGTACAATTGATAACGTACTTTTTGATGAGGAAACCCTCAAAACAAAAAATGTAGAATTAACTTTTACCGACAGAGGTGGAGATGTTACTTTACATAATCCCAATCAATTAGTTGGTTATCCAATTTTTGACCTATCATATTACAAACAAGATTTACATTGGTTTTTGCGTGAAATTGAAGAATGTATCATAGAATTAGTTGCGCTATATGGAATTCAAAGCACACGAGTTGATGGACTTACTGGAGTTTGGATTGATGATATCGATAAATCAAAACAACGCAAAATTTGTGCTATGGGTTTACACTGCTCACGATGGATTACTTCTCATGGATTTGCCCTTAATGTAAATAACGATTTGACTGAGTTTGAGTACATAATTCCTTGTGGAATTCGCGAGAAAGAAGTTACTTCAATCTACAAAGAAACAAATAAAATCATTCCAATTAGTGAGCTTAAAATTAAAACCATAGAAATATTCAATAATCATTTTAAATAGTTATTTATTTATTTCTATGGCTTATAGTTCTTTATAGTTTAATAGATTTAACAAATTATATCTTAAAGCTATTCACAATTTCTCTTAGACCAGGGAATTTTTCGTCATAATCAGCAACTGACCTTTCGATCACCTCAAATGCCTCTTCTCTACCATAAACGTGAGTAATTTCACATTTTGGTATAGGATTATCTGGACTTTGTTTGTAAGTAAGAAAATAGTGTTTTAGTCTATTAATTACACTTTCTGGCACCTGTGAAATGTCTGTGATTTTAGAATAAACAGCATCAGTATTCATTACAGCAATAATTTTGTCATCTGCTTCTCCACCGTCAATCATGCGAAATCCACCAATTGGTTTGCAAGTTACCAAAACGTTGCCAGTAGGTACTAATTTTTCAGTTAGCACACAAATATCTAATGGGTCATGATCACCTTCAATATTTTCTCTTCCAGTTTTATCTTTACAATATTCGGCAACTCTTTCGCCGCAATATGTCTGTGGAATTAATCCATAAAGAGATGGACAAATGTTAGAATATAATTGCGGTCTATCAACCCTCAAGAAACCTGTTAATTTATCTACTTCATATTTTACTGTGTCTGTAGGAACGAGTTCAATATATGCGTTAATAAACTTCGGAGACCTTGTTCCAATATTTACACCATGCCAAGGGTGAGATCTATAAATATATCTGTTTATATCTTGATTTAAATCCATTTTTCTTCAATTTGTGATAGATAATAATACAAAATTAACCAATTATTTACACATATCCATTTAGAATTAATTATTCTAATAATATTGATTTATATAAAGAGCAGGAAAAAGCAAACAGCA
>JBEICW010000049.1:0-12083 GCA_040383785.1 Ignavibacteria bacterium
CAACCTCCCCAATTAAAGATTCGTAGGTTTGGAAATTTAAAATATACAAATCTCTTGGAGTCCAACCAAGTTTTGTTAATCTTTCTTCCCTTTCAACAGCTTTTTTATTTTGCTCCAGCGATTTCTTAAAAAAAGATATATAAGAACTATCGACATATTGATTAATGAATTTTTCTATGATTGGGTTTGTTTCCTCTATCATTGAAAATATTCCAACAATATAATAAGATATATTACTGGCATTCTGATTGATTAACTCTTGAGTTTGTGTTAGTTTTTCCAAACTATCAAGCATTGAGTTGTAATAATTAGAAACATCAATAAACTTCGTTCTGTATCTTATTTTATAGTTTGTATATTTTATTCCTTTTAAATCAACAATTATTTTTCTGAATGATTCGTGTTTAATAAACGAAGCTACTTCATTAAATTTCTTTTGAAACGCAGATAAAGAGTTAACAAAATCTCTAACTGAACTACCACCTACGGCATCAATTAGTTTAGCTAAATTTTCGTTTCCGCCATTTCCAAAACCCTCAAAGTGTTGTACATAGTGCTGTATTTCGTGCAAAGCTATGTATTTAACTTTTTCAACACTTTTTTTACCGTCTTTTCCAGAAATTAAAACCAAGCTGTTGGGTATTGACGGAGAAAAATAAAAAGAATATCCCGATTTAATGTAATCAACAGAAAAAACAGAATATACTTCAGCTAACTCTGGATATAACTTATATGCTTCTTCAAATGAAATATAATCTTTTAATTTTCCATTATATCCGTTCATTACAAGTTTCTGCATATCAATCTTACCATCCGATAATTCAGATATATTATCAAGATTAAAACCATTTGGAATGAAATTAGTTGAGCCATTTCCAGTGCTTAACTTGTTCATATCAAAATAAAAAGTGTCATCAGATATTCTTTTTCTCCACTTTAAATCGTATTTATTAAAGTACCATCCAGTTTCAAGATAAACGCTTCTTATTGAGTTTCCAGAACGATATAACTGTTTTGCTTTAGCCAAAGATTCAGTCATAGCAACATCTTTTGATGCCGCCTTTTCTCCTATAATAAGATACCGCATAGTACTATCTGCATATTCTGGTATCAATCCGCCATTAGGATTTTTTACAGCTTTAATTATACCCGTAAGAAGCTCTCCGTATATGGTTTTTCCTAAAGCGTTTCTAGTATAATTATCAATAATATCATAAACCATACAAAGTCCGTTTACTGGATTTTGATTTGATTTGAATATATTATTTAATGCAGTATTAAAACTGATATTACTATTTATTGCTTGATTTCCTTTAAGGGATATTTTTAGATTTGATTTGCTTTCTTCAATATCTCTTACCTTATATGTAATCCAAAGGTTTGTAAGTTTTTCTAATTCTTCTTCACCGCAAACGCTTTTAAGTAAACTGAAAAACAAATAATTTGAAGTGTCGAAAGGCTCTTTCATATAGCCGATATGTTCGGCACTCATATTGCGGTATATACTCTCGTTGATTTCATAAAGTACTTTTGCTTCTACTACGGAAACAGAACTTTTTTCTTCAACAAGGTTGTAGTTGAATACAAAATATTGATTTGGCTTTAAACCCAAAAAAACTTTACCCCATTTAGTATCTAAAAGTTTGTTTTGTAACCAACCAATATTTTTTATATCGTTTATAAATAGTTTCATTCAATATCTTTAATAGAATCAAAAAATTTACCCCTACATTTTTCTGTTATATAAGGGTCGTCAACATACTCACCGTTCTTGTCATAAACATATACCATATAGCCAAAATCATTTAAAGAATTACCGCTATACTTCAAAATTTTACTAACGACAAAATAATATTCTTGTAAATCTTTTATATCGCTTTTACAATATCTGTAATCAAATTCGTGATGTGATTTTCCAGACTGCGGTAGTGCTGAAAAGTTTTTACGAATACTTCTTTCAAGAATATCTTTTTTTATTTTTTCTAACATAAATTATGTTTTTAAATTCCAAGTAATTTTTCTCTGGCTAATTTATTTTTGTTTACTATATCTAAACCAATATTCAAAATTTCTTCGTTTACATCTTGTTCGCTGTATAAATCTCCGATTACATAATATAAGAACTCTGATTTTTCATTGACTTCTCCGTTTGGTTTAAAAAATTTATCTCTTTTTCCAAACTCACTAAATACCATTTGCTCAATAGTTGGTATATAGGCACTTGAGCCTAATCCCATATCCATATAATCATTGAAATAACTCGCTTGTTTTACTATGCAATCGAATATTTTAATTCTAAAAAATGTTGCATCAGAACAAACATAAAGAATTGATTTAGCGTCCAGTGTTTCTTCAAAAGATTTTAAGTTAATCCCCCAAAATCTATAAGCTCTGCTCAAATTACCGTCTTGATTGATGTTCATTTGGTCAACATAACCATATACACCAATTATGTTTACGGCATAACCCATAATACTCAATAATTCTGCAATACCTATTGCCGCATAACCAGACCATTTATATTGTTCTGCTGATACGTTATTATTTTGTCCAAGTTTTACAAATACACGAACAGCATTTTTTGGTTTTAAAACTTTTTCCTTTTGGACATATACTTTTTTAATAACACTGCCAAATGCACCCTGTCCTCCAATTTTAAGATTGTATTTTTTTAGTACAACAAAAACATCTTCGCCGTCATAAATCTCTTTGAAGGCTTTATCAAGAGTTTTTTTATCTGCATTTAATATGTGCGGAACTAAAACTACTGGAGAACCATCTGCAATCAATTTATATTTGAATTTACCGCCCACCTCAACGGTTACAACTTCATTTCCCTCTACAATATCTTTTTTCTTAAATGAATAATATTGATATTTTGGAATTAGTCCAGTTGATGCTTTATTAAAATCAAAAATACCTAATCCTAAATCGTTATATTTTAGTGTAGGTAATTCTAATTCTGCTTTTGAATTTTTTATAATTTCTTCAAGTCTCGGTTTGATAACAGACAAGTATAGCTGATTATATTCGTTCATTAATTGATACCTTTCTCTGCTTAATGCGTCTTGATAACTTAAAGGCAAAGGTTTACCATACCAATATTCTGGTTTAACACTTTCTTTTCCCTCTATAATATTGCTTACTTGTTGAATAACTCTATCATAAAGCTCTTTATATGTTTGCCTACCTTCATTTATTTTTAAGTTTGATGGCTCTATCTCTTTAAAAAAATCAAAAAACGCTTCTAAAGATTTAAAAGTTTTCAACTTACCAATAGCTTCTGGTATCTTATATGGTGTTTCAGTCATAATTATTTAATAGGGTCAACTTTGTGCATTCTTTTAAATTCTTCTATAAACTCGTCTATTGGAAAATCTTCTGATAAAAGTGATTCACCATCTGTTTTTTTCCATTCTGTTTGTTTTGCATTTGGCAAAGTATTAACAAAACTTTCAACGCTATCTTTAAATGTTTTTGCCATAGGTTTACCACCGAACATTATTACATCTACGGCATAAGGAGACCTTATTTTTCTCAAATACTCTTGTTCAAAAATTCTATTGAAATTCAACATAGTACGAAGTGATATTGATTCAACAGTGCTTTCGTCCAATAATAAATTTCTTAAAATAACAGAAACTCTGTACACTGGACTGTATGTTAATGCTTTTTCTAATTTTGTATTAAATCCTATTTCATAAAAAGAACCAGCAAATCTATCTACAAGTGAATAGTCTTGTCTGTTATTACCGCTAAAGTTTGAAGAAATTTCTTTCAAATTAGTATTACCAGTTGCAATTACTCCAAAATTTTTGTTTTTAACAATCTTGTCGCCTTTTCCGTCTGTGATAGTTACATAATCAATTTTTATATATTTATCTCCGTCTTTTTTAACACTAAAATCTAATGTTTTTTGTTTCTTTTTTGCATCTTCTTGTAGTTCAACGAAGATATCATATTCTTCTTTTGTAATTACTCTTCTTGTTTCTTCTCCAGCAGTTTCAGCAAGTGCTTCATTTAACAAACCTGCTGTGTTTGGGTCTAATTTTGGTAATTCGTCTAAAATCAAAACGCCGCCTTGTTCCCAAGCGTTTACCAAAATGCCTTGCTTATATCCTTCAATTGTTTGACCACCCCTTATTTCAATCGGACTGGTAAACTGATTACAGTTTATTACAAAAGTTTCTCTTCCAAGTAAATCTTTTGCAACCTTTTTAGCAAGTACTGTTTTACCAGTTCCAGCTTTACCATAAAGGTAAACATTGTTTCCAACCATAAGGTCAGTATAAATATTAGCAACATTTGTGCTAACCAAGTCTGCCCATTCGCTACCTTTACTTTCAACTTCTATTGGAATATCTTTCTTTTCTGGAATAGGGATTTTGATGTCTGTTTTTGTCATAAGAAGTGCTATTAAATTGGGTGATAAGTTTTTTTCTTCAAATACGAAGGTTTCTAATTGTTTATTAATAATTTTTTTTACAAGGTCTTCCTTTTGACCAAGTATTTCGTTGTCTATTTCTTCTATGTATTTATTTATTTCCATTAGTTATTTATTTTGAATTTTAAGAAAATTATAAATTCTTGTGCCGTATCAAAGTTGAGTGGTCTTTCTGGCATCTTGTATTCTTCACCACCTCTTTCTTCTTTTTCTTTTTTCTTTGGTAATTCTATTTCGCCTTTATTATATTTCTTGAATACTTCGCCGATGTAGTTTAAGTCGTTGGCTTCATAACCAAAGATTGTTTTCATACTTACAACCTTTTGTTTTAATGCCTTCTCAACCAAAATGCCAATTTCTAAATCGCTTTTATCGGCGGCAATAGCCTTTGATACTTCGTCTTGAAATTTAATCTTTTCAGTGTCATTTAATAACTGGAAAGTATTTATAACCATATCTTTTAAGGTAGGCTCTAAAGGAACTAAACCATAGCTTATATTTTCTCTCGCATTTGATTTAGATTTCAGATAGATAGTACCATAAGGAGATGTTTCAACATACTTTTCAAATTTTGAAAAAGAAGATATGTTTTCGGCAACTGAATTATACGGTCTTAATGTATCGTATGTAAATGTACCAACTTCTTCTTCTTCTTCTTCTGGTAAGTCTGGCTTGAAAATATCAATTTTGTTGAAAATTGTTTCTTCGCTTTCTACTCCCCTAATCGGTATGGTAAAAGAGTCTTTTTCATAAATGTAATCAAAGATTTCTTTCAAGCCTTTTTCATTCCCTTCGATTGTGCAACTAAAACCAACATATTTTAATGTAGTTGACCTATTTGAACCTACTGGTGTATAAAAAATATGATTTTTTCTAAAATAAAAACCTTTTTCATTAACCAATCTTTCAAACTCTCCGTCTTCATATATTTTTGAAAAGTATTTTCTTGTTTTGCTTTTAATATCTCTGGTCGTACCGCCAAGCACATATATTTCAATATTACCTCTATTTGATTGTAGTATAAAGTTTTCTGCTCCGTTTACCGATTTAATAAATTTCGTTGATTTTTTTAAATCTTGAATTAATTCTTTTGAATTTAACGGATACTCTACTGGAACATACTGTGGTATCAATGGTTGCCATTTCTTCATATTGAGTTTTATGGCTAATCTTATTGAAGTATTATCAACCGTAGTGAACTTCAAAAAGTTTAATATTGGACTATATTCAAGTGGATTTCTTGATATAATGTCTTTTGCAATGCCGTAAGCACCTAGAATATTACCAGTAAGTAATCTAATAGTTGTTCTCTTATTAGGGTCAACTTCCCAGTTGTCAATCAAAACAATTCTAAATCTATCTATTGTTTTAGTTTTTACAACAACCCACTCTAAAACTTTTCTGCCTTTAGCTGTTGGTTTCAATAATAGTTTTGGTTTTCCAGATAGTTGACAGAATACCAACTCTATATTCATTGGACTATACTTTTCTTTTGCAGTTTTAAGTATTTTAACGCCAACAAATCTACCATTGTTAAACTCTTTAGGTACGATTGGATTTCCGTCTTCGTCTGTTTCATAACAATCGTCTAATACGGCTGGTATAACCGCAGCTCTATTAGGTTTCAATGTTAAATCTCCAGTAATAGCCAATCCGTCTGAATCGGTAATTACTTCTCCTTTAGAATTATATTTTAATTCATAAAAAATTGAAAGCACGGCATTATATTCGTCTTTTGCTCTTGTCAAAGCATTCAAAAGTCTCATATCGTATTCCGCTTCAAGTTCTTTTTTATCTTCTTCTGTTTTTGCCAAAGTCAAATCTGGCTTTTTTACTCCCTCAACTACATCAATTAAATGTACTTCTTTAAAGTGTTTTTTATAATCAGTTAAAAAGTCTTGATAAGATTCGTCTGCGTCTTTGTTTCCAGCTAATTCTTTTACTAAATCTTCAACTTTTTCCTTTGTGTAAGGTTTATCTTCAGCCAAAGCATACACATCTTCTTCATAAACAGAAGTATTGAATGGATTGGTATTTAATCCTTTTGTTACTTGTACTCTTGTTTTAATAGAAGCCTTTAAATCTACAATACTTGTTTCTAAATCATATTGACCTGCGGCTTTTAATTCGTCAGTCAATCTAATATACAAAGCGTTAACAGTATTGTAAAAATATTCTTGTTCATCAGATAAAGACAATTCAAGATTTCTTACAAATGATTCAATTGCCAAGCTGCCAGACATACCGCCAAGTTTTTCTTGTGCGTCTGAAGGCATATATTGTAAATATTCGGAGTTGTCTGGAATGTTAACAAATTCTTGTAAGCATTCGTCTCCGTATTTATTGATAATATCTTCAATAGGATTTCCGAAACTATCTCTAATCTGTGATAGTTTTGAAGATTGCTTTTGGTTTGCTGTTGTGTTGGCATCTAAACTTCTCAATTTTCTTACCAACATTAATAATCTTCTGATTTCAGAAGGTATTCTTGATACAGCATAAACATAACTTGGATAATTTACCATACCAGTTCTGTTTATCCTACCTCTTTTTTGAACTTCAGTATTTACATCAAGCTCAACTTGGTGGATAATCATTACTCTTGGTCGCTGGTCTTTGAATTTTTCAGAGCTATGTGCGTCTTCTCCAGTACTTCCACTTTCATTTATTAACAAGACATCATAAAAGCCGTTGTTAAACTGCTTGAAAGTTGTACTCTTGTTTTTTGGTTTTGTATTAAGGTCTAATTTATATCTTCCGTCTTGCTGTTTTTTCAAAGTGAACTTTCTACCAGTTACTTCTCCAACTTTGAAATAAGTAGAACCTCCACCGTGTTCCATATCCCACATTGGTCTAGCGGTAGCTTCAATTTTATCTATAACATAATCAATAGGACTTAAAGGTATGTCCAAGTCTATTGATTCAATTTTTTTAAGTAGCTCTTCATAAGCAACTCCGCCGTCTTCAAAATCTTCGTTTAAAATTTTTAATTCGTCTTTTATTTCTTTAGCCTTGCCTTCTTCTTTAATCTCCTTAAATGTAATAGAACCATTTACGGCATCTAATGCCAGTGATAAAACATACATACTAAAGTCTGCTTTATCTATGGTATCTCCAACTTCTAAACCTAAATTAAGATATACGCCTTCAAGTGTATTTCTAACTGCAATTACTGGCTTTCTGTTTGATAAGAATTTAATTTTATCTTTTACTGTTAAGTTTTCGAGTTTGTTATTTAAAAGTTGATTGAGTGTTGTATTTGCAACAAAATCTGCTTTCAACGCAAATAGCAAAGTTTCAATGAAGTTGAACTGATTCCTTTTAATCTCACCAGCAGTAAAAGAAGACACTCTGTATTTACCCTCATTCCTACGAAGCCACTTTTTAGCTTCTTCTGTTCCTTTAGGTTTTGTTTCAGTTACTATTTCAATTTTTTGTTTTTCTGCAAATTTCATTATGGCACTATTTCTTGCCCTAATAAACATTGGGTTTTTATTAGAAAAGAAATTTGCAATTTCTCTGAATAATTTAATTGTTGCGTCATATTTTCTAAAAAGTTCTGTCTTTTCAGAATCGGACATATATTGATAATCAACATCACAATTTTCAAAAGTTCTTTCTCTTCTAATCATTTGCTGTGAAGCAACTAAATTAGAAGCAAGATTTTCTGTTAGTCTTTCGCCGCCTTGTTTAATTACTTCTATCAGCTTTTTTGTTCCAAGTGGACTATCTACTATATCTGTTTTCAATGCGTAGATATACATATTGTCTGGACGCTTTGAAAAAGTAGCACTAACAAAAGTTACACCCTTAATCATCTGAATCAATTCTGTCATAGATTTACCAACGTCAGAAGTTGTACCAGAAGCATTATGGCATTCATCCATTACAAGCACCGCTTTGCCGTCAAGATTAGAAACAAGGTCTTGTATCCACTTTGCTTTTGCTTTACCAGATGTTCCTGCTAGTTGGCTGTATGTAAGCATTAAATAATCAAACCCTTTTGGCATTTTTGCCTTTTTGATTATTTCTTTTATTTCATCTTGTTTTGGAGCAACTATTACTTCAACGCCTTCTTTATTAAGAATACCAGTTTCAGATGCTTTTGGTTTTCTTATTTTTTTACCGCTTTCATCATAGGTTACTTCAAATCCACCGCTTTTGTATCCATTTAAAATTAATGGATTGCCTAATTTTATTTTACCAGACGGTAGTGTTTGAAGTCCACCAATATCTGATATGTCTCTATACATAGCAGTAAATAAGTTTGGTTTTTCTGTTATGAATATTGGCAGATAACCATTTGTGAAAGCATATCTTAATATTGAAGCACCTACCCTTCCTTTACCAATACCAGCCATATCTGCAAGAATAAATCCTTTGTCTTTTTCAATTTGTCTGATAGCGAGTGCTATGGCATCGGCTTGTTCAGCTCTAATACCTTCTGACAATGAATAGACTGAAGTATAGCCAAGTTTTTCGACTAAATATTTATCAATATTAGGAATATCTTCTTCTACTTTAAACTGTGCTTGTAAGGTTTCACCAGCCAAGTTCAATGGTATTACAGTACCCATTGACGGCAGTTTACTCATAGAAGTATAAGGTATTGCATTTTGTTCGTTTGAAATAGCTTGTTCTATTTCTTTTGTTGCTTCTTCTTCAACAAGTTTGTTTATTATGTCTTCCATTATTTTGATTATAGTTCAATAATAGATATTTGTTCAATTAGTTGTTCAAATGTCGTTTCTTCTGTAAAATATTTTGCCATCATATATTGCTCTGATGACCTATTTATATCTAATGCTTGATTGTGTATTCCTATGAATTTCATTTGGTTTGAATAGTCATATTGCTGAATACTTATTTGTACATTTTCAACCCAAGTTTGTAGTTGTTCGCAGTCAAAAATAGATTGTATAAATGTTTGCTTATCTGTATAAGGTACAGAAATTTTAAGGTTATCGTGTATTACTAATGCCAAGTCTTCGTGTGCTTTTCCAGATGGGTTTTCATATCCCATTTCAGCATTATATATTGTTGCTCTTTCCAAGTAGTCATCTATCAGTCGCCCTAATCTTTCTTTCAGCTCTGACTTAAAATCAGATATTGTGAAGTTGTCTGTTTTGTCTGTTGTGAACCCTCCAATTACATAATCTCCATCTGACTGAAAAATTTCATCATTTACAAAAACTAACTTGTCCATATTTAAAATTTATTTTCAAATTTAGTAGTATTATTTGGAATACAAAATTTTTTCTGTGAAATAGACCATTTTTGTTAATGTCTTTTCATTTTCCATTTTGTGTTTTCGTAAATCAATTACTCCGCCTTCATCGAATTTTTTACCGCCAGATAACCCGTTAATTTGAGATAAAATTTTTCGTGGTGTCATTTTCGTACCATTGAAATTATATTTTTCTTTGCTCTCCATAGTTTTTACAGTGATAACTGCTTCGCCGCCCTCCAGTTCTTCTACTGTTGCAGACGGCAGTTCTCCGCCGTGATAGAACATTTTACAACCGCAAACGTGATTGACTTCCCCACCTTTTGCAAACTCAACTCCGCCGTATTTATGGTTTAAAAAAGAAGCAATTTCTCTGCCAGTCATAGTACGATTTTCAAAAGTGAATTTTCTATCAGATTCCATAGAGTTTTTACATAGCACTCCTTCACCTCCTTCAAGCTCTACAACCTGTCCTGTACTCTTAACCAAAAACTTCTCTCCGCTACCATTTTCATCTGATTCACTATGCCTTTTTCCGACTACTACGCCACCGTCTTTAAGTTCTTTTGTTGATTTAGAATACAATTTTACAATAGGATTTTCCATTTCTTGAAGTTTATCATAATAGTCTGGCATTTCTTCAATATGGTGTAATGCTATTGTTTCTGCAATTTTTTTATCAGTAGTATGTTCCATTTCTGTTTTGATACCCTTTTGTAATTGAGATTCTAATTCTTGTTCTAGAACATTATGTATTGCCGACAATTCTGTAATTGTCTTTGGTTTTTTAAGTTTGCTCATAATATATGAAGTTTCGTTATTGTGTTGGCACTTATGACAAATATACTTATCATCTTCGGTAGTTTCACTTTCTTTCCAATTCCAGCCACAGTTCTCACAAAAGATATAGTTATCTACTTCGCCACCATTCGCATATCTAGGTGTTTCTTTGAGTTTAACATCTTTAAATACGTATTCTTTAATATCGCTTGGTTGTTCTTCTTTAACAAATGCTAATATTGATTTTCTTCCTAATTCTTTAGCTATCGTTACCCTATGGCTTCCGTCAAGTATGTGATACACCCCATCTTTTGAAACCGTAACCTCTATTGGTTGTCTTTCTTTACCATCAAAGTTGGATTTAATTTTATCCATTCTTTCGTTATCATATTCTAATTCATCACTATTTCTCAATAAATCCTCTCTTGTTTTACCCTTTATCTGAAAGTCTGTATTTTCAATAGGTATAACTTGTAGTTTAAAATTTCCATTAACTCCGTGAGTATTATTTGGCAATTCAGAAGCCTTTATTTCATCTCCTATTTTATAATTATTCCAAGACTTTAATTTTTCATCTCCCCCTACACCAACACTACCGCCATCGGCATATTCAACTTCTAAATCCCAGCAACCATAATGACCAGTATCAACCATTTTTCTCCGTGCTTCTTCAAATGTGTATTTCCT
Source organism: Ignavibacteria bacterium (assembly GCA_040383785.1). GTDB lineage: Bacteria > Bacteroidota > Ignavibacteria > Kapaibacteriales > UBA2268 > JBDNHS01. Next base: position 11,139 of record JBEICW010000049.1, read on the forward strand.
ATACTTTAGTGGATTTGTTGTATCTACATTTCCAAGTGAATAATAAAAATCTTTTGGAATTTTAAGTTCTCGATTATTTGAAAAGTCATAAACAAATATATCATCTTCAATCCAAGCGTGTCCATATCTGATATTTTCTAATCTTCCTTGACCTTGTACTTCTGCGTGTACTAAATAAGGTGTACCGATATAATCAATTTTCTTTGGTGTGAAAAGATTATTCATAGCAAATTGACCAGCAATATAATAACAGTCGCCAGTTGCTTTAGTTTTACCACCTTTGGCAAATCTTATATCTGGATTGTTGGCATCAAAAGTTGTGTTGCTACCATCGGCAAGTTTGATTTGATTTGAATTAAATACAACATATTCTATTTCAGTTATTGCTGCTAAAGGAGTTTTTGCTATAACCCCATCATAACCATTATGAATTAATTTCTTTTGTATTTTTTCAGTAAAAGATTTTCTAACAAATTCTATTCCATCAGTTGCATAATCTTCATAAATATTATTTTGTTTGTCTTGATATTTTTCTAAATAATACTCATAATCATCAGAACTTAATAAACCTAAAGAATTTACAAACTCTAAAGGATTTTCATTATGTAAAAATGGTTTTCTTATGTTTAAAAAGATTTCAAAAACATTATCTCCATAAGATTTTGCACTACTCTTATCATTTGTAAAATAAAAACCCTTACCCCAATATCCATAATCAGTTTTACCCCATTGGCTATAATCAAAAGAAAAGAAATGATAATCGCTTCCGTGATAGCAAATTAGTGGCTCTCCGTTTTCATCAACGACCTTACTTGCATCTTCGGGATTGTTCTCCCAATCCCCGAACCACGCTTTAAATTCGGGAGTACGAACTAATCTATATTGTTCGGGAGTAAGGTTACTTGGCTTTCCGTTTGGTGCAAGTAGCGTAGTGCCACCCTTTGC
>JBEICW010000050.1:0-12064 GCA_040383785.1 Ignavibacteria bacterium
CAGATAGTATATAATTCATTAATGGAAATATTCTAAAATTACCTCTAATAAATTTTAATGATATTCGTTTTAAATTCAATGTTTTACAAATAATAATTATAAGTAATTTTAAGAAATATGTTAGTATGATATTAAATTTTAAAAATTTTTAGTATTCTTTATAAAATGAACAAAAATTTTGTTAATTTTAATATATATTAAATTATATTTTTTAGATTTTGTATTTCAATCAAAAAAAGCAATACAAATATAAATAGTAGAAATTAAATTATAGACGTTAGCTTTCAATATTAAAAAATTTATTAATCAGTTATTTTAATGTTTTAATTTTCAAATTCAGAATTTGAAATAAGGAGGTGTGATTTCAGCACTTATTCTAAAATTAGAAAAAAAGACATCAAAAAAGTTAGTAAGAAAAATGCTATTTTAGTTGAAAATAAAGTTGATTACAAATCAAACAATTTTCACCAATATGAGAGCGTTTTAGTACTTAACCAAAGTTATGAACCATTAACTGTTTGTAGTCCTTTTAAGGCGATTACACTTTTATTTTTATCCAAAGCAGAATTAATAATTGCTAGAGAAGATAAAGTCCTCACAAGCATAAATCAAACATTTCCTTTTCCAAGCGTTATAAAACTCAATAAATACAGAAGAATTATATTTAGAGAAATTGAAGTAAGTAGAAAAAATATATTCAAAAGAGACCAATACACTTGTCAATATTGTAATTCAAATAATCATTTATTGACAGTTGACCATATTATACCCAAATCAAAAGGTGGTTTGGATACATGGGAAAATCTAATTACTGCCTGCTTTAGATGTAATAATAAAAAAGGAGACAGAACTCCAGCAGAAGCAAAAATGCCATTATTGAGTACTCCTGTAAAACCAAGCTACTTTAATTTTTTCAACTTAGGTATAGAAAATTCTCATTTTGAATGGAAAAAATTTATGTATCAGTAATGTACAAAATATTTAATTTTTAGTAAATCATTATTACATTTAGCTTTTTCATCTATTTTTTACTCTTCCTTCTTTGCTTTTTCCCAAAATATATCTAACTCTTGGGGTGTGAAATCGCTTATGTTTTTGCCTAAATTTTTAACTTTTTGTTCTACTTTGTTGAATCTATTTGTAAATTTACGGTTTGCTGATTGCAATGCGTCTTCGGGTACAATATCGTATTTTCTGGCTAAATTAACCATTGTAAACATCAAATCGCCAAATTCTTCGGTCATTTTGTCTTTATCTATACCATTTGGATTGGTAATTTCTGCTTTAAATTCATTTAGCTCTTCTTCTAACTTTGGCAATACATCTTCCTTATTTTCCCAATCAAAGCCAACTCTTGCAGCTTTTTGTTGTATTCTTTCGGCTTTTAGTAATGATGGTAATGAATTTGGCACCCCCTCCAAAACAGTTTTTTTGCCCTCTTTTTTCTTTAATTTTTCCCAATTATTCATAACTTCAGCACTGCCACTAACTTCTGTTTCTCCAAAAACGTGTGGGTGGCGACTCACCATTTTATGATGTATTTTTTGGATAATATCAATCAAACTAAATTTATTATCCTCTTCGGCAATAACTGAGTGCATTACGATATGAAGCAATAAATCTCCCAATTCTTTGCTTGTTTCATTATGATTTTGTGTCATAATCGCATCATAAGTTTCATAAACTTCTTCTATCATCAGATGACCAATACTTTCGTTAGTTTGCTCTTTATCCCATGGACATTCTTTTCTTAAGATTTTGACTAATTCAACAAATGCAATAAAATTATCGCTGATACTGTCAGAATTTTTTGGTTTTGGTATAATATTCATAATTTTCTTTAAGTTTATTTTTATTTATTTTATTTTAACTTTTATATATTTTTTAATTATTTCAAAATTTATTTAACATTTGGGCTTATTTTACCCTTCAAAAGTAACACAAATGGTAATATTAATTATTTTTTTGCAAAATATTAATTTTTTCTTGCATAATTTAAAGAATTATCCTTAATAATCAAGTTAGAATTTAGAGTTTATACTTTTTTTTGTTAAATTTGCAATGCTAATATCATTAATTTTAAAAATACATATTTCAGAATTGATATTTATTTTTTGTAATTAAAATGATGTGTAATTTTACGATATAATTTTACGATATAATATTACAATAAATAAAGATTTGAATAGTTTAAACATATGTTTTAGTTAATTATAAAAATTAAATTTGTAGTATAATAGATTAAATTTTAGGTAGTATTTTAATTAAAATTTAAGTTTTTAGTATCTCTATTTTTTTGAACAACAATTTAGTATTTCATTTCGGATTGAATATGAGTAAAAATGTTTATGCGATAGTATTGGGTGCATCAAGTGGATTAGGAAAAGCTACTGCTGAGGCACTTGCGAAAATGGGGTTTAATATTTATGGTATCCACATGGATATGGGAGCCAATAAAGCAAAAGCTGAAGAGTTCCGTCAAGAATTAGAAGGTTTGGGTGTAAAAGCCAAATTTTTTAATATCAACGCAGCAGATGATGAAAAAAGAATGCAAGTTGTTGAAGAAATAAAAAAAGACCAAGCAAATGAAGAAGGTCATAAATTGAGAGTTTTGGTGCATTCACTTGCATTTGGTGCTCTTAAAAAATTAGTTTCACGCGATAAAGCTGAAATGGTTAATAGAAAGCAAATTGAAATGACTATGGATGTAATGGCTAATAGTTTAATTTATTGGGTACAAGATTTGTTTTCAAATAATGTACTTGCTGATAATTCACGTATTTTTGCCTTTACTAGTATTGGCGGTTATATGGGTATGAAAAACTATGGTGCAGTTTCTGCAGCTAAAGCAGCATTAGAGTCATATATTCGTCAAATAGCAATTGAACTTGCTCCTTGGGGCATTTCTGCTAATTCTATCTTGGCTGGTCTTACACCAACTCCAGCAGCTGGTAAAATCCCTGGTTATGACACAATGCTAAGATTAGCTCAAGAGCAAAACCCTTATTTAGACATCACTACTGTTGAAAAAGTTGCAAAAGTAGTTTGTAAATTTGTAGATGAAGATTTTAATTGGGTAAATGGTACTGTTATAACTGTTGATGGTGGCGAAGCAATTTACAAATATTTTGATTTTGAAAGTGAAAACAAAGCTTAAGAATTTTTGATATTTCAAATTTATTAAGGGTTATTATTTAAACATAATAACCCTTTTTTGTTTTATTTTGTTTCTTAATATCTACTATTTCTTATTATTTAAAAATATCTATTAATTTTTCAATTCATTATGAGCAAACAAAAATCTCCAAAAGTAATTAAAAAAACTAAATCAAAGCAATTCACTACTGTTTCTGAAATTTTTAATGAAATTAATGAATTATCTAAAGATAAATCTCATTTAGATAAAATTTTAAAACATACTGCTTCAGACCAAGAAAGATTTATTCATAATCAAGCGAAATTAAGACTTAGATTTAAAGATAAATTCCAAAGTTTTTATAGTTCTAAATTTCTAATTTATCCGCCAAGAATTAATTGTGAGCAAAGTTCATCAGAAACCACTGCTTTTTACAAAGTTAAAAATATAATTGAAATAATTAGTCGTAAATCTGAAATTAATAAGGTTTTAGATGGCAGCTGCGGATTTGGATTAGATAGTTTTGAATTTGCAAAATATACAAAAAATGTAACTTCAATTGATATAAATAGAGATTTGATTGATATTAACAATTATAATGCTAATATAATGAATCTTAACAACATACAGTTTTTCAATTCTAATTTTAGTGATTTTCTTGAGAATTTAATTTATGATGTAAATGAAAATGAAATTCAAAAATATGATTTGATATATTTAGACCCATCAAGAAGAGATATATCAGGAAACAAAGTATTTAAAATTGAAGATTTGGAGCCAAATGTAATTGAATTATTGTCCAAAATTAAAAAAGTCACAAAATTCGCATTTATAAAATTTTCGCCATTAATTGATATTACTTATTTAATTAAAACTTTTGATAATTTAACCGATATTTTTATTGTAGAATATGATAATGAGCTAAAGGAAGTTTTAATATTATTAGATTTTGTATTAGATGTTGAGCAAAATATTTCTGAATCCAATGCAAAAATGAATAAAAATATAAATATTAGATTAACACAAATTAAAGATTTGAATAAAATAAAGACAAATCAGTTTGTTTTTGATAAAGATTTTAATCTGAGTCAATCAACATTAAATTATTCTTTACCACTAAATTATATTTATGAACCTTCTGTAGGTGAAATGAAACTTGGATATTGGAGTTATTTATTTAACTTTTTCAAAATTAGTCCAAATACAAATTTATTTACAAGTGAAATTTTAGATAATCAAAATGAAAATTTATTGGGTAAATTTTATAAAATTAAATATTGTGGTAATATTGATAAATCTATTATTGAAAAAATGGGGATTACGAAAGCAAATATTAAAGTGAGAAATTCGGCTTTATCAATTGACGAGGCATATAAAAAGTTAGGAATAAAAAATGGAGGAGAAGAGTATATATTTTTAATTAAAGACTTAAATAATAAAAATATAATGATAATATGTGAAAAGTTTTAGAATATATTAAAAAAAAGAAGGGTCGATACCATCGACACTTATAATTTATAATTTACAATTTACAATTATCTTAAGATTTTATATAGTATTTCCCTGGTAATTGCCTTATAACACCTTCAAATTCCATTTCTAATAGATTTACTAATAACATCGACATAGTCATTTCTAAGTCATTAGAAAGAGTGTCAATTTGAATCGGTTCATAACTTAGTTTGTCATAAATGAGTTTCCAATTAGGATTTTCAAATTCCTTAACATTTTCTATTAAATTTATAGAATTTTGCTTTTGGATATTATAATGTTCGAGCAAATCATCAAAATCAATTAGCATATTTGCCAAATTATCTTTAATTAACCTATTTGTGCCAATGCTTTTTTCAGAATTAATATTACCTGGTATAGCAAACACTTCTCTATTATAATCATTAGCAAACCTTGCTGTCCAAAGTGAACCACCTTTTTTTGCACTCTCCACAACAATAGTAGTTTTAGACATTCCACAAATAATTCGATTTCTTAATAAAAAATATTGAGGTTTGGCTAATCTACCAAATTCAAATGATGTGATAATTGCACCACCATTTTCAACTATGCTTTCTGCATTTTTAACAGATGTGGAAGGTGATAATTTATCCAAACCAGATGCAATTACTGCTACAGTATGCCCATTATTTCTAATGGTATTCAAGTGAGCAATTGTATCAATACCATAAGCCAATCCACTTATAACAGATATTTGGTTATTTGATAAAAATTGTACTAAATTTTCTGTAGTTAGTTTGCCATAGAGTGTATTATGTCTTGTGCCGACAACCGCTGCGGCTTTTTCTGTAATTTTATTAAAATTACCAAAATAGTATAATACCAAGGGCGGTTCATTTATTTCACTAAGTAGTTTGGGATAATTGTCGTCATAATAAGTAACGAAATCATAGTTTCTTTTGCCTTTGGATTCCAAAAATTCTAACTGTAAATCATATTTCTTTTGAAGTTCATCATTTTGAAATAAATTAGAATTATTACCTAAATATTTGGAATATTCACTTGATTGAGAAAAATCTTCAAAATTACTGTACGTACTAATTATTCTGATAGCATTTTGTGTGCTGATATTATTAATAAGACTCAATTTGAGAATTTCTAATTTTGACCAATTTACTTTCAAATGTATAAAATTTATTTGCTTTGTTTAATAAAATCTTTTTGATAAAATCTTTCTGATATTATTTATTATAAAGTTGATTTTTATTTAAAAAGTTTTAAATAAATAAACAGAATTATTTTCCATCAATCTATCAAATGTTGCTTTCAAATTAATGTCTATACCTTCATTTTTAAACATTAATTCAGTTTCTAATTCGTGTTCTATTTCTTCTTCTTCACTCATTGGTGGAGAGCCAAAGATATTACTAACAATATCTAATCCACTCAAATCTTCTTCTTCTAAAATATCAATTGGGTCTTCAATTTTTTCATTAAATACTTCAGTTAAATCAAATTCTTTTTCATTTTCTGCAAAATCAAATTTAATCAATGTTCTTTCGCCGCAAGTGCAGAGTACTTCTATACTTTCAACTTCGCCATTTGGTTCTCTATTTACAATTACAGATGAATGATGTTTTTTTCTAATTTTGATTGGTGCGTCGGCAATTTCTACCATTTCACCTTTTTGCTTCACATAATCAGAAGGTAATCTACTTGAATGTGGAAAATTTTTCTGACCAGAAATTTTGGGTAAAATCAAAAAATCATTGAATTTTTTATGTAAATTATCCCCTTCAATTTTGACAGACTTTGCATTTTGAGAAAATTCATATTTAAACTGTAAATTTTTTCGTTTGTTATCATCATAATTAATAATGATATCTAAGTCATCTTCAGTTAATAATGGCTTTACTTTTGGTTCTATTTCTGTTTCATCATCTTCAAATGGAGTTTTATTAAAGTCTATATCAAATGGATTGATGTCATCTTCATCATCTTCGATTTTATTCACAACATCAATTTTATTAAACTCTTCTAAATGTTGATTATCTTCATTATCAGAATCAAAAAAATATTGGTAGTTATCTTCAGCCATAATATAAAATGAAATAAAATGAAATAAAATAAAATGAAATAATCTTTAAAATTATTCAAAAATAGAGTTTAAATATTCAGAAATGTCATCTAACTTAATTACTTCATTTACTGAACAATTATCTATTACAGATTTGGGCATACCTGAAACTACACAAGAATGAAAATCTTGTACAGCCACAAATCCACCTTTTTGTTTCAATTTTTTGAATGCATTTTTGCCATCATTTCCCATTCCGGTCATCATAAGTCCAAGAATTTTACCACCATAAACATCAACTAAACTATCTAAAGTAACTTCTACAGAAGGTGCAAATAAATTATTTTCATATTTTTTTTCTTCTAATTGAATAATACCTTTATTATTAACAAGCATTTGAAAACCACCTTTCCCAATATAGATAGTTCCATTTTGTACAACTTCATTATGTTCTGCTTCTTTTACCCTTAATTTGCAAATTGTATCCAACCTATTGGCAAGGGATTTTGTAAAATTTGGTGGCATGTGTTGTACAATAAATATAGGCACATTTATTTTAGAAGACAATGTTGGAATTATTTTCTGCAATGCAGCAGGGCCCCCAGTAGAAATTCCTATAAAAATAATTTTTACTAAATTTTGCTGAGGTTTTTGATAAGCTTTTGAATTTGTAATATCTTCTCTTTCGTAAGATAAATTAATTCCAATATTTCTCGGAATTTCATTAGAAGCAGCTTTAGAATCTACTTTTTTTTCTACTTTTACTTCTCTTCTTTCATAAACCTTAGAACTAAAATCGGTATTTTGGGGTTCATTTACATTTCTTCCAAATTCAGTATTGAAAACATTTCTATTAAAAGAAGGAGTAATTGTTCTATCATTTAAATTACCTATATTAGAAATCCTTGTTGAATTATCTTTGTCAGATTTTCGATTATTTGTTTCTTTTTTACTAAATTCAATATTTTGCTTAAGTAACATATTTCTATGTACTAATTTTTTGATGTTTGAACTATTGTAAATACTAATAATTTTTTCAATTATCTCTTCTTTAAGTTGCTTAAATTCTCCTAAGTTTGATTTTTTAGTAATAAAATCAACTGCACCACAAGATAACGCATCTAAAGTTGCATCAGCACCATCAGATGTTAAAGAACTAAGCATTATAATTGGAATTTTAGCATGTTTATTAATTTCTTTGGTTGCTTCTATACCACTCATAATAGGCAATTCTACATCCATAGTGATAATATCTGGGCTTAGTTCTCTTGCTAAATCAACAGCTTCTTTTCCATCTTTTGCCTCACCAACTACTATAATCTCATCAACAGATTGAACTATATTTCTTATAGCCGCTCTAATAAATGATGAATCATCAACTATTAAAAGTCTTATTTTATTTATTTTTTGCACTATTGAATTTTTATCTTTATTTTTTAAGTAATATTTTTTTGAAAATATTATTACAAACAATAACTAAAATACTTACAAAATATTGTAATTTATATATTATTTGTAATCCTAATCTGTTATATTTTTTTTAATTCAATTTCCTTAATTCAATTTCTTAAATAAGAATTATAAAAATTAAGGAATACTTCTAATTAATGTTTCAATATCTAAAATCATAATTACTTTACCATCGCCTCTAATTGTAGCACCAGCCATACCAATAATATTTCCTAAATACTCTCCAAGTGATTTGATTACAATTTCTTCTTGACCTAATAAATTATCTACAACCAAACCTACTTTATCGTATCCAATTCCAACAATTACAACATATTTATCTGTCAAATCTGTTGTTTGGTTTTCGCATTTCAATTTTTCATTTAATCTAACAATTGGATAAACGTTATCTCTAATTTTGATTACTTCTCTATTATTTATTGTTTTAACAGATTCTAATTCTATAGAAACTACTTCATCAACTGCCGACAATGGAATTGCATAAATTTCATTTTGAACATTTATCAACAATCCTTGGATAATCGCCAAAGTTAAAGGCAACTTAATAAAAAATTTACTACCAACCCCAACATTAGATTCTATATCTATCATACCACGTAGTTTTTCAATATTTGTTCTAACTACATCCATACCAACGCCTCTACCAGAGACACCAGTAACTTTCGCGGCAGTACTAAATCCAGGTAAGAAAATTATTTTTAAGGCTTCGTTATCAGACATTAAATCAGCATGCTCTCTTGTCATTAAACCTTTTTCTACTGCCTTGTTTTTTAACTTTTCTACATCCATACCAGCACCATCATCTGAAATTGTAATAATAATATGATTACCGTGATGCTCTGCTTCTAAAATAATATTACCAACTTTATTTTTACCGTTATTTTCTCTAACTTCAGGAATTTCTACCCCATGGTCGCAAGAATTTCTTATCATGTGAACCAATGGGTCGTTTAGTTCTTCTACAATACTCTTATCAATCTCGGTCTCTTCACCTCTAATAATCAAATTGATAAATTTGCCAGACTCTTTAGATAAATCTCTAACTATTCTTTGTGCCTTTTGGAATAATTTACCTACTGGCACCATCCTCATTTTCATTACAGCAGTTTGAATTTCACTTGTAACAAAATCAATTTGAGTAGCTGCTTCAAGTAAATTTCTGTATGAGTCTTTATTGGCTATTTCAGTATCTAATGTATTACTCAACTGAAGTAATCTATTTCTACCCAGAACTAACTCACCAGATAAATTCATCAAAGTTTCTAATCGTGAAACATCAATTCTTAATGACTCATTTGAACCTGTTGGAGCATTGTTATTTTGAGCTTGGGGATTACTTTTTAGTTCAGCTTTTGTTTCGACTATTGTTTCAATTTTAGTTTCAATTTTAGTTTCTTTATTGGGCTTAACACTAACTAGCTGTTTTGGTTCTACTGCGATTGATTTTTGTATTGGCTTTGTATCTTCATTTGTTACATTAGTTATTTTATTTTGACTTTGAGTACTTGTAGTAGATTTTAAGTCATTTAACATTTGACTATTCATATCTGCAAAAGCTGCTTGCAGTAACTCTAATTCTTCATCAGTAAAGTCACCATCACCTTTTGCAAAATCATTATCTAAAACTTTGTTAAAATTATTATCTTGATTAACTACATTTTGGTCTACTATTTCAGTCGCTGCTTTTACTAACGTAGCAGATTTTCCATCTCTCAATTCAATTATTTTTGCTATTGCATCCTCTGTGTAAGTAGGCGAATCATCATTTGATTTAATCTTTTCTATCATTTCTCTTATGATATCATGAACATTAAGTAAAACATCGCCAATATCACCAGTAAAAACTAATTCACTTTTTCTTAATTTATTTAATAATTCTTCAGCTTCATGTGTTAAGCCAGAAATGTTGTCCAAACCCATAAACGAAGAAGTACCTTTTATGGTATGAAATCCTCTAAATATTTTGTTTATCAAATCAAAATCATTGGGATTAGTTTCAATTATTATTAAATCTTGACTTATATTATCCAATAATTCATCAGATTCTACCAAAAAACCTTCAAAAAGTTCTTTCATTTCTGGGTCATTAAAATCTAATAACATTTTGTCTCTTTTTTTTAAATTTTTATTAAATTATTAATTTAAATGGATAATTAATAATAAACTTTTTTTATAAATTTTATTATTTAAATAGTGCATCAATATCATCTTGAGAAAAATCACCATCTGAATTATCATATTGAGATAAATCTAATAAATTGGAATTAATAGATTTATTTTCCATTTCACTATTATTTACCAAAGTATTATTTTCTGGAGTGTCATTGTAATTACTTTTATCAAATTGTACAGAATTTAATAAACTATCTATATCCTCATTACCTACCAAAGTATCAACTTCAGCGTTATTATTATTTGCATTGCTAAATAGTTTATCAATATCAAAATCTTCAGCATTATCTTCAAGTTCAACAACTTTGTGTTCTTGGCCAAATCCTGATTCATCTAAATGATGTGCGTTAACCAAATCATCTACATTTTGTTGTCTATTGTCTTTTTTGCTCAATGCGTCAACAGCATTTGGGTCAAATGCAATTTCTCTATGTAAAGTAGATACGTTTACTGTATTGTCGTGATAAATCACATCTGATTTAACTAAGTCTTCAATATTTGTGGAAGAAAAATGTTTCAGTATTGTAAGCAACTTGGTTTGAATAGTACCAAGCATATGATTAACTGCCGCAATCTGTTGAGCTGTAATATCTTGTATTTGAAGTGCCATAATAATACTATTAGAATCATTTCTAATTTCATTAAGCATTTTTGTATTTTCTGCCAAATAATCAGTAGTAAGATGTGTATTCAAATCATCAAGATTTTTCATTGTATTATTAATTACAGGAATAGCAGGCTTTAAATCACTACCATTAATAATTCCCCTTCTTAGAATATCTAATAATTTTATAGAATTATTTAAGGTTTCAGTTTTGGTAGCAAAAAATGTTTTATTATTTGATTCCATCAAATCAATTTTATACAAAATACCATCTACTACGTCCATAATTTCAACCGTAGCCATTTCATTAGCTTGAGTAACTTTTGAAAGTTGCTCCGATGCATTTGGCATTTTATTTAAATTATCTGAAACGGACTTATTAATTTCATCTAACAAAGGTTGTATTTCTTTCACAAATACAAAAATCTCTTCCAAAAATGGAATAACTCTTTGACCTAATATAAATAAAGCCCTAAGTTCATCTGCTTTTTGTAAAAGTAAATTTAAATCTTTTTCTTTCATTTTATATCTCATTCAATCTAAATTGTTTAAAATTGTTTTAATAATTTTAAACAATTTTTAAATATTTTTTTTTAATTAAATTTTGTAATTAATTATTACAACTCTACTATTTTAATAGATACTTTGTACAAATATTTTATTTAAAAATCTTACACAAAAATCTCTCACAAAAATCTTACACAAAAATCTCTCACAAAACTATTTACCTAATGCAGCTAAAACAGCATCAATTTTTTCTTTTAATAATTGTGGTGTAAATGGCTTTACTACATAATTATTTACTCTTGCTTTCAACGCTTCAATAATATCTGATTTTAAACCACGAGTAGTTACCATTAAAATTGGTAAATATTTTAGACTATCATTACTTCTAATGGCTAAAGTAAGCTCCAAACCAGTCATATTTGGCATATTCCAGTCAGTGATTACAAAATCAAATTGATTTGATTCTAATAAAGCTAACGCTTCTTTCCCGTCTGCAGCCTCCATAAACTCATTGTATGCAAAAGTTTTAAGTGCATTTATTACTATACGACGCATTGTTGGTGAGTCGTCAACAATTAGAAATTTCATACTTTCTGCTACCTTTTCAATTTTTATTAATTTCGATGTTATATTTATAATTAATTAA
>JBEICW010000051.1:0-12034 GCA_040383785.1 Ignavibacteria bacterium
ATATAAATAGTACCCGAAGCGATAGTAATCGTTACTTGGGAAAGACCTTTATCTGTTGAGAAATTAACTACATCTCCCTCTGTAATTAAAACAGGTTGACTTGGCAATCCTGCTACACTTCTCGTTCCTGTAATTGTTCCTGCTCCACCAACACCTACTTTGATACAAGATAATTCAAGTCCATCATCTGCCGTTAAGACAAAAGGACTATCATCGTTTGTAAGAGGATAAGTGAATAACTCTGAATTTAAACTCATAATTTACTATATAAAATCATCAATACTAACTTCTGTTACGGCTTTTAATCCGTTGTATAAGTGCATTTTAGGAGTTCCTTTTATGTCTATCGCATAAAATCTAATGTTAATATCTTTTTTATCAATATTATTAGCATCAGATAAGGTATGTAATCTTTCTCTTATAACACTTGTTATTGAGTTTTTAAACATAGTCTTTAATCCTAAAATACTATTCCATTCTAACACTTTAAGTTCTGTTGTTTTTTCCATCGCTAAACAAATTGGATGTTCCAAACTATCATCTAATTTCATTTTAATTCTGAAATCTTGTAACGAAATTTTTAATTCTTTTGAGAACTTAACTAAAGAACTTTTCATTACGCTTTTTACTTGCTCATTTAACATTTTGCTCTGTTTTTAAATTAAGACACTAAATTAAGAAATAACTCTTAATAATTCATAATGTTTTGTATGCTATCCTTAAATGCAAATGGAACTTTTTTAATTGGAAGTCCATCTATCGCTAAATCCATATTACCTTTTACTTCTAAAAATAATTTTGAACGACCTTGTTCATTTAATAATAAATCTAAAAAATTAACACCTGCTGACAATAACTCTTTTGGAGTAATAAAAACATTTGTAGGTATTCTTGAATCAGAATTTGTAGGTATTTGAACTTTAGGGGAAAAACCAACTTTTTTAATAAGTATTCCATTTAGATAAACATCAAAAACTTGGTTTGAAACTTCAAAAGAAAAATCAGATGCGTTTAATACTCTCCACCAAAGAATAATATTAATCTCATTAAAAGAAATCTTTTTTACTTGCGTTCCAATTAAAGACCATTCTGTATTTACTAATTTCTTAATTTGTTGCACTACATAAGTTACTGTTACACCAAAGACACCAACCATAATTGCACCTAAACCCCATTTAATACTTGAATTACTAATCATATTATTAAAATTATACATTACTTAAATTAATAGGCGATTTTGTTAAATCTTTACCTAACTTTTTATATATCAAATAAGCCAACAAACTTATACCTGCAAATATAAGAACTCTATAAGCAACAGGAATAGGTTTATCTGAATCATCTACTATCGGTTCGACAGGTTTTATCAAATTGTGAGGAAAGTCTTTAAAAGGAGATGTATCTTTAATTGCTTTGCTTGTATAACCTTTTGGAGTTGAAATTCCGTTATTAGCAACAGAAACTTTTAATGGAAAAACATAATTAGGATTACCAACAGAAGCAGGGTAAAAAATCATCATAAACAAATCTGTTTGAGTGAAATTACTTTTTACTTTGCCTGTTGATTTATCATATACTTTTGAAGCATTTTTTCTTTTAAAAAAGTTTGATATGTATTTTTTAACTTCATCTAATTGAGATGAAACACTCATTCTTCTAAACAAAGTAGTATTAAAATATTGTGGCATAAACTGAATTAAACCTGTCGCTCCCGAACTTGGGTTTTTTATCGCAGGATTAAATGTTCCTCCACTTTCAAAATTAATCAAGTTAGCCAACCATTGAGGAGGAAAACCAAAACTACTTGCAATAGAACCTAATTTAGTTACATCTTGTTTACTCCAATTGGGAACAACATAGCCATATAATTTATGCCCCGACTTTCTTCTTTTTTGAAGAAAATTATATAAGTCATCGACAAAAGTTGTCATATTTACTAAAAATTAATAAGGAGGAGATGTATGAGGAAAAACAGTTCCTCCTAATGGATAGGAAGTATCATACTTTTCAACAATGCTATCTCCTGCGAAACCACTAAAACCACTTTTCTTTTTCTTAAAAGGCTTGAAAGAAACTGTATCGGCTCTTACCCAACCATAAGTCCAACCATCCAAAGGCTTTGTTAATTTAACTAAAAACCAACGCATCGCAGGTTCAAGGTTGTCATATCTTTCAGAAACTAATTTTCCAATCGTTTGCCCTGCAACAACTTTACCTAATAAATTATTAAAAGGGTCATACCAAGCAGATGCGTCATTAACTTCGGGTTTCTCTCTAACATTTGAATAACCTAATGCAAATGGATGCCCCTCTATTGTATTATTAGATTTTTTAGCAGGATATAGGGTAACACCTCTAATATCTGAAAATTTATTATTTATTGCTCTATCAACATTTCTAACAGGAGTAATTGTATCTCCTATTGCAGTATTAGAAGAATCAGTACCTTGCGTATTTTCTTCTAATTTAGCAACTTCATCTGCTTTTTTCTTTTCTTCTTCTTGTAAAACCTTTAAATCTCTCGATTTCTTAACTTGTCTATAAATTAAAAAAGAAGCACCCCCTAAAACAAGAATACCACCTAAAATCTTCCAAAAAGAACTCTTATTTGTTCCTACGTTATTCGCTATATTTTCCATCTTATAAAGGTAATGATGTTATATAAGTATTAAGTTCAGTAAGGTAATCTTTTTCTAAAAAACCACCTTTTAATGCTACTTGTAAATCGTCTGCTAAACTTCCGTAACTCAAAGGTTCGTTTGCATAAGCATAAGCAGTTTGTGATAATTGACCTTGTGTTTTATGCTTTTTTGCAATTGATAAAAGTTTAGTTTCATCTGAAAGAACATCGTTATAACCTACATTATCATTAAACTCTTTTGCATATTTTCTTGCCATTGCAGATGTCATTAACTTATCTGTATTTGGCTTTGCTCCTGCTCTACCTTGCTTCCAAAAATTCGGGTCTAACGCATAACTACCTTTTAATTTATCTTCATCTGAAAGTAAGGCTTGTTGCCCCTCTGCCGAAGTGGTATCAGCAAGTTTATCAAAAATATCATTCAATATTCTTTTATTCCTAATACTTCTATAAATCAAAAAGGAAAATAAGCCTGTTACACCAACAAGCATAGTTCCTAATATTATTTTTCCTTTTGTATTTGCCATAACTAATTTATTTAGTTGGTATCATAGCACTTGCACCCCCTGTTGAGGACATAGCACCTATTTTAAATGCTTGTTCAATAGTTTTATTTGGGTCTTTTGTCAGTCCGTACAACGCTCTCGCTACAATAATAAAACTAACAACTCCAACACCTATTATAACATAACCTGTTACAGATGCAAAGTTACCAATCCCCTCAAAAACACCATCAACGGTATCTCCTAAAGCACTTAAAGTTGTTGTATCTACATTGACACCCTCTCCCGACATATAACTTCTTAAAGCACTTGTATTAGCAGGAGCGTTTTTACCACCTCTCTTTCCCCAAGCATAAACCCAAATAGAGTTTGCTTTTTTCTTTCCGAAAACTGCTTTTAAATCTTTATGCCATTGAACCCAACTTGAACCATTAGATGATGCAGTAGGTATCTTCTTTGATGGGTCTATTTTCATCTTAAATTAATTTTAATTAATATCAATATCGAAATATTCCGTTGGATTATCAGATTTAATCACTCCTGTTGGGAATAAATAACCTACTCTTGGGTCAAAAGAAACTTTCTCTCCTGTAATTTCAGAATAATCTCCATCAAAAGAACTTTTAGAGTTATCAATAAAACCTTTTGTTTCTTTCTCGATTTTACTTTCTAAATCACTCGCCTTTTTAATTATTTTATTTTGAATGTTTTTATCAATCGTATTAGCCAAAACTCCACCAACAACACCTAAAACCATTAAAGGTAAAAGAGAAGTTGACCTAAAAACATAATGACCAACGGCAACACCAACTGTTGCTCCAATGATACTATATGGGGAAATAGAAATATTTTTCATAATATTATTTTTTTAAACCCTAATTGTGGCTTTACTTACAATTTTAGGGTCTTTTAAATCTGTAATTGTCAAATTAAAGAAAGGTCTATTAGTCAAACTATCTACATCAACTTTATATTTGTCAAAAATAATGAAATTTTGTTTTACTAAATTTTCAATCTTTTTAGCAGATGCTTGATTTTTATAAGAATATTCAAACGTAATACCATCATTCTTTGAATCTTTTGTTCTATATTTTTTATAAGTTAAAGAGTAATTAGAATCGGGTAAATCAATACTTAAAACATCTGTATCAAGACGATTTTTTAAAACTCTACGAATACCAACAAAAGCAAATGTTAATGCAGTTGCACCAAACAAATAAAACAATATCTTTTTTTTATCAATAGCCATAATAATCCGATAAAGAAAAGGGGTTATCAAGTAACCCCTCTAAAATTCTTTTTATGTTGATTACAAGTTCAAATCAAATGATTGAGCAGGAGATTGTTCTTTAATTGTTCCAACAGGCGAAAAACGACCTAATTTCGGGTTAAAGAAATCTGTTTTAGCATAATCATCTCCCTCAACTGTATTGAAATTAGCCATAGGCTCAAAAACATCTCCATCAAAATTTTCTTCTCCATCAAAATTAACCTCCATAGGCATATCTAATGTCCATTGAGATTTTGGAGTTGTTTCATCAATTGTTCCAACAGGCATATAACGACCTAATTTTGGATTGTAAAAATCTTGAATCTCTCCTGCGAAGTTCATTGGTTCAAAAACTTCTCCATCGAAATTCATTGGTTCAAAAACTTCTCCTGCAAAAGCAGACTTGCCACTATTAGCGTTAGTTGAAGCACCTAATTTTAATTTTAAACTATCCAAAGAATATTTAACAGAAGCAACACCAACTAAAGTTGTTACTACACCTGCAATGATAGGCATAATACCTTTTTTACCTTTGATTAAGTTATAAGTAGTTAAAATACCACCTCCTGCTACGGCAGTTCCACCTATTAATGTCGTTATATCTAACGCTTTTTTCAAATTACTATTCATAATTTTTGTTTTTTTAATTTAAAATTTAATTTACCTGTACAAATTTAGTTTAAAAAACTAAAAGTTTCTATTTATATCCTCTCGGATTCCTATAATGTGTTTACTGACTACTAATGCACCTACTACAATTAAAGCACTAAAAATAATCAAATTCTGTGATAAGTTAGACATTTTCATCTTTTAGAGTATTATTATTTTCTTGTTTTTTCTTTAAATCTAATTCTTTTTTCTTTTTGATAATCCATTTAACTCCATAATAACCACCTACTAAAACTGTCGGCAGTAATATAATTGCCGTGATTTTTGTTATTTTGCTATTTAGGATTTTACTTATCATTACACGAATTTATTTAAAAAACCTCCTTTTGACATCGCCAAGTTTATTGCACTTTTAGATTTAGATGTTAGTTTATTATACAAATCCATAATGTTACTACCCTTAAAATTTACTGCCCAACTATAATCAACATTTTTAGGATTATCCATATTCAAATAAATAGGAACGATTTGTTCTATTTTATTTTGATACTTATCTAACAATTGACCTATTAACATAGAGCCAAGTAAAATATTTACTCTTTCATTACCTAAAGGTAAAATATTAACAGGGTTATTTGTGTTGTAAAACACATAATCATTAACTTGTTTTTCTGCAATTACTTTTTTATTATCGGTTGTTGAATAAGTTTGAATTTTTTTATCTAATAAATCTTGTGAAACACCATTTTTTAATAAATCTGTATATTCATCTAAACCAAATCTATCTAATGCCCATTCTTTGTATAATGTATTTTGAGCCGTAGCATCAGAAATTCCCATTAAACCACGAGGTTTTCTTCTCTCTGTTAAAAAAGGTTCTTTGCTCTCATAAAACTTATCTCCTTTTGATGATAAAAAAATGAAAAGTTTTATAAGATTAGCAGGAACATTAGTTATTTTAGATACCTTATCAATATATTTATTAATAGATTCTCCTCCCGACAATACATTAGTTAATTTACTTGGAAAATCATTTAATAATGCGATAGCATTAGAATCGCTGATTATAGGCAAATTTGCATTTGGAATATTTATTGTAATTGTAGCCATAATTTAACCTTTTGAATTATTTAAAAAAACTTTCCTGTCTTTTTTTGCATTTGCAGTTACTTTACCACTAACATAAAATCTTGTGTAAGCGATATAACCTCCTACAATTAAACCAATACTTATTGCTGAAAGCAATATTATTTTACCTACTCTCTTATCCATAAATTATATCTTTTAATTCAGCAGTTAAAACATCTAAATATCCATCTTTACCCATAATTGCATCTACATAATTTTTTGTAGTAGAATTAAATGTTGCAAGAACATCTCTATATTTTTTTACAGTAGTAGTATCAACAGGAATCTTACCTAATTTACTATCAGTAGCAAGTTTACCTGTTTTACCAAACATACCTGCATTATAAACAGAAATTATTTTGTCTAATCTCAAAGTGTTATCCTCTTCTAATGCCCAACCTTTACTTTTAGAATTAATTTCAGATATTATTTGACCTAAAATTATTGTGCCAATTAAAATATTTAATTCGGGTTGTTTTTGGTCGTTACAATTAATAGTTCTTGTCTTTCCATTTTTATCGAATTTAATACCATATTTAGCAAGAATTTGTTTCTCTACATCAGACAATCTATCTGTTGAATATTCTTTTTCCAAAGTTGATTTAGCATAGTTTCTATTCCATTGCATTAAACCAATAGTTGCGTGGCAAGTTCCTCTTCCACTTGGACTTGCAAGAGCATCTCCACCCGATTCAACTGCTATAAAAGAAGCGATAACGGATGCAGGAATATTTGATTGTTCAGATGCAACTTTCATAAATTTGCCGTAATTAGCAATCATATTTTTTAACATCCCAACAATATACGCTCTGCTACCTCTTGATTTTGGCGATTGTAAACCCTTAACAGGCACTTGTATTATATATCCCATTTTATTTTTTTTAAAGATTAAAAATTAAGCATCAGTTCTTACAATCGAGATATTCAAATCTTCTTTTTGTTGTTTTGTAATACCTGCTTGTGCGAAGAATTTTTTATAAACTAAATAGCCTACACCTAATACGGCTAAAACACTTCCTGCGATAATTAAATTTCTTTTATTCATAATTTTTATTTTTTTGCGATTTTTCTACTCAAAAGTAATAAAAAAATACCACCTAATATAAATGACATTCCTAATATACTTCTCTCTTTTGCCGTTAATCCTTTTTCTTCATCCATTATGCTTTAATTTTTTCGACTAATCCTCTGTCGTATTTATCAATAAAATCTCTTACTATTTTAAATCTTTTATGATTTCCCTCTGAATTTGCTTTACGGAAAACATTTAAGAATGATTTATTTGCTTCAAAAGGCGACCATCCTTTGCCTAAATAAATATAAAGTGCTGAAATATCTGCTCCCGATTCGTTATCAATCTCTCTATTTATTTTTGGGTTCAAAAATTTATGACCAAATTCGTGAAGCAAAATAACTAATCTCATTGGAATAGTGTATTCTAAAAACTTTGATTTAGAAACCTCAATAATTCCCGAAGTATGACCTATTCTTGCAGGTGTATTTACTATTTTACCACTCTTTCTATCTCTTATGTTAGTCCAATAGTCAATAGTAAATTTTCCATCAGTAGAACGATAAATACTTGGATTTCCATCTTTTTTTGTTGCAGAAAGATTACCTGCATTTTGACAGAAATTTACTGCGAAATTATAAAAGTTTTTAGTGTCTTGATTCCACCATACATCGTATTGTTGTAGTTTCTCAACTTCAAAATTTGTTATTTCAAAAGAACCATCTTCTCCAAAAGGCATATCTCCGTTTTCCCCATTAAAAACAATAATATGTAAATTTTTAGGGGAAACAGGGAAATGCAAAGTGAATTTTCGTTCTCCATCAACCATAGGACATCTATCATAATATTTAGATGCAGGTTTGTTTGGGTCTAATGCGATTATTCTAATTGGCATTTTATGATTAGTTTTAATAGTCATAGCCAACTGAAACGCAAGATTATTTGATGGAACTTTTATCAACATTTTTTTGTCTTTAATTATTTTTTTCTTAAAACAAAGAATAGTATTGCTCCTATCACAAGCATACCTCCTCCAATACTCAACCCTAAAATTAAGTTTTTTTTCTTTTTAACATCTAAATCATTTTTAGATGAATCAATTGAGGAGCGTTGTAAAGAAATTTTTTCTTTTTCTAAACCTATCTGTTCATTAGCAATCTTTCTTAACTCTGCTTCTTCTTTGTCATTTCTTTGCCTTACCTCTTTTTGACAATCAAGTATTCTATTTCTTCTATATTTTTTATCTGCAAATTTTTTAAAAGCACGATTGTTCTCACAGGCAGTTAATTCTGCTCCCCTTTTACCTGCCAACTCTTTAATTTTTGCTTCGGCTTCTTTTTTTCTTGCTCTTGCATCTACAATTTTACCTGTTAAATCCATAGCAGATGCTCCAATATTTAAACCTGCTGATACAGGGTCTAATCCAAAATTTGAATAATCTCCATCAAAATTCATTGGCTCAAATACTTCTCCTCCGAAGTTAGCCGTTGGTTCAAATACATCTTGCATAATCTTTTTTTTATAAGTTAATACTTATTTTCTGCTTTTAACTACTGCAAAAATAATTCCTGCAACTGCTAAAACACCAACACCAATAGTAACACCGATACCAACTTTTCTTGGCATACCTAAAAATTTAGCATCTTTTGAAGTGTCTTTTGGAGAACCATCGGGATTAGTTTGTTTAGATATTTCAACACCTGCTTTCACTACATCAGATGTGTTAAATGTTTCCCCTGTGCTTGGGTCTATTACTTTCAATCCATCGGGAGATAATATAGGAGCGTTAGGGTCTAATTGAATAGCACTCGTTGGCATCGTAGCAATAGATTTTGCTTCGGGGGTTTCTTCTGCAAATGGTTGTTCGGGAACTTTATTTGATTTTAATAAACCAATAAAAGTCGCTACAACACCTAATCCCGAAATAATTAATCCTGCCGTTGTTATGGCTTCAAAATTTGATTTATGTTCATCTATATATTGCTCTCCATCAAAATAAGTATAAACTTCTCCATCGAACATATCATAATTTGGTTCATAACCAAAATACTCATAATTACCATCAAAACTAATTGAATAAGGATATTGAGTTCCATCAAATGACTTATCTCCTTTTTTAAAAATTCTTGGTGGTCTGCCACGACCATCTAATACTGCTTTTTTAAATGGATTGATTTCTCCTCCCATATTTTTCCAAGCATTTTCAATGTTATATCTTTTATCTCTAACTTGTTTTACTGCTTCGGGTTTATACTTTCTTAAAGCAGGGTCGCCATCTGCTAAATAAAGAGGTGCAAGTCTATCTGCTAAACCGAATCCGTTTCTTGCTAATATATAAAGGAAACCTCCTCGACCTGCTAAAGTCAAAGGAAAAACTTTCATAGTAAATTGAGCAACTTTAACAAAACCTTTTTTTACATTATCAGCAACTTTAACAGTTGCTTTTTTTACATTTTTACCTGTATCTTTTGCTAAATTACCTACTGCTTTAACAGGGTTTTTAACAAAATCTTTTGCTCCTGCTTTAATATTTTTACCAACGGTTTTAACACCTTTTGATATTTTTTTTCCTAAATTTTTAAGACCTCCAAATTCAGAAGTTTCGCCATCAAATCCTATTGGATTCTCGAAGTCGTAATCGTTTAAATCTAATCCCATAATTTTATTTTTAAGTAAAGTTAATATTTTTTTTTTAGAACGGATTTCCTTGTAGCCTTACACGTTGCATACGTTCTGCTATTCTACGCTCTCTATTCTCTGCTTTCACAGGGCAATCGTCAAAACGGCTATACTCCCCCTCTATATTATCGTATTCAGAACCTAATGCTTCTTTTAACATATATGCTTTGAATTTATTTGTAGAAGAAGAAATATCTAAATTACCAATATCATTTATATTAATTCCCTCAATATCGTAAAGAATTGGTTTTTGATTTGCTAATTCCTGTTCATAACGATAACCATCGGGAAGTGGATAGTATTTCTGTGTGTTTTCATTAAAAACCATTCCATCAATACCACTTTTTTCTTCTATAATAATTATAGGATGACCTTTTCTTTTATCATAATTTATATTTCTTGCACATCTTATGAATTTATTTTCAGAATCGTGAGAAATAGCCTTATCTTGAATAGCATTATAACCTATCGGAGAAAACAATTTGTTAACATCTAATTTGTTATACTTTAACCATTCAGCCAAAGTCATAGTTTTAGATTTTTCATCAGCAACATATTTGTCAATTATAGCAAGTCTATTTTTAACTTTCTCTAATTTTCTTTCAAGTGCTTTTTTATAAATCAATGTTTTAGTTTTACTGTCCATCTTTTTAATTTATTTATTCTTGATTGATAAAATAGCAACTCCACATACTGCTACAATACTCAATGAAACTGCAATATAAGTTAATGGTTTCATACCAAGAAACCTTGTATCTTTTAAAGATTTATTTATAATAGGCTTAACAGGACTTTGTTTTTCTCTCGCAGTAAGACCATCTGTTGCTCCCGAAGTTTGATGTTGAGCATACATATTCACAACCTTTTTTAAACCACCTATAAATCCACCTCCTTTTTGATTTTCTTCCATATTACTTTACTTTAATATCTAAATTATTCCCTTGTTTTGCTTTTGCTATTTTAGTAGCAATATATCCTCCAAAAGCACCACCAAATAAACTGAACCACAATACACTTTTCTTAAAATATAAAGCAGAAACAAGTCCTATTCCTAAACCTAACAAAGCACCATTCTTAAAATTAGCACTTTCTTTTTTAACTTTTTCAGCCAAAGGAGGTTCTGCAATTCCTGTGAAGTTTTCTTTTTGTTCTTTTGTTTCAGATGCAAGTCTTTCAAGGGTTTCAGCCATATTACCACTAACAGGTAGATTGCCTATTTTATTAGTTTTTTCAAGATATTCAACAGGAAAAATAAATCTTTTATCAACTATTATTCTGTCTTTTTTATATGGCTCTCCTAATAATACTCTACCTTTTTCAAAATAAGAGGTAATGATGCCCCCAACCTGCTCTGATTTAAGCAAATCGGGTGCTTCAAACCCATATTTTAATTCATATAAAAGTTTAGCCATTACTAAAAATTATTTCCCTTTTTTACCACCTTTTACGATGAAAAATACTGCAACTCCAACAACTGCTAAAATACCTGCCGTGATACCAATTTTAGCACCTAAAGACATACCTGCTTTTGGTGGTGTGCTTGTTCCTGTATCTGAATCAAGACTTTCTTTCCATTGGTCAAATTGAGCATTAGTAACACCTTGTTTACTCATAAAATCTTTTGCACATTCTAAATAACTTGCTCTTGGTTTACCAATCCCTAAAAATGTTCCCGATTTACCACAATAGGCTTCCAAATTCTTTTGAAATTCGGGTTTTTGCATAACAGGAGCAAGTTGTGTTATTGTGTCCGTTGCAGTCTTAACTATATTTCCAATTCCTGCCCCTATTTTTTCTAAATCTAATGGTTTTCTATTCGCTTTTTTATCTGCTTTCTCTTTTGCTTTTTCGTCTGCTTTCTTTTTTTCTAACGCTAATTGTTCGGGAGTTTTTTTCTTTAATAATCCGAAGTTTGAATAATCTCCATCAAAATTCATAGGTTCAAAAACATCTCCACCAAAATTTGCAGTTGGCTCAAATACTTCTCCACCGAAGTTAGCCGTTGGTTCAAATACATCTTGCATAATTTCTTTTTTTTTAATTTTTAACTAATTACTTTTTTTTCTTTTTCAATAAAAAGAAAGCCGTTATCCCAACAAGAACAAGACCTATACCACCACCTATAACTACTTTTCTTGACATACCAAAAATCTTTTTATTTGGTGGTGTGTTTTCATTAGCAGGTGTTTGTG
>JBEICW010000052.1:0-11964 GCA_040383785.1 Ignavibacteria bacterium
CATTATCAATAGAACCAATGATAATACCTTCTCCAGTTCCAACTAAGCCAATTAATTTTAAACCATCATTTTGAGCATCTGATTTTATTAATAGAGTTGCTTCATAAGTTTTATTTTCTTTGGGGTCAAAACTTATAGATACATTAATTTGCTCATTTGGTTTAATAACAGTTTTTGCTCCTTCTTCAACTTTAAAAGCACCTTCTTGATTATTTTGTAAAGAGAAGTTTGAAATAGTTAAATCTTTATTTCCGTCATTTAACATTATTAAATTTGTATAGATGATAGAAGAAACTGTACCAAAATTAATTGTATCAGCATTTAATTTTAGAGTAGAGTATGGTTTTACTGTTATACCTTCTCCTGATAATCCAATTGTAGCTTCAGGGTCGTTTGTTGCGTTAGATTTAAAAATTATTTCTGTAAAGTAAGTTTCACTTTTTGCAGGTGTAAATCTAATTTTAACATTAGCAGTTTTACCAGCAGCAATTACTTTAGGTGCTTCACCAATAACTTTGAAAATTTTATCATCTGGCGATGGCACATAAATAGAATCAATAACCAAATTTACATTTCCGTTATTAACTACTGCTAAATCTTGCTCCTTATAAGTTCCTGTTTGTCCAAATTCAAGAATACTTGCATTAAATTCAATTGTTGGCAAAGGAACTATACCATCTAAAACACCTTTTACAGGTATAGTTAATACGGGTTTATTTGTAGCATTTGAATTAACTACTAGGTTTGCTTCAAAAGTACCTTCCTCTAATGGATTAAATTGAAATGAAACAATTTTTCTATTAGCAGCATATAAAGTAGGTTGGTTTAAATCCCATTGTACTTTAAATGCATCTTTACCTGGTCCTTCAAATGAAATACTACTAATATCTACATTTGCCAAACTTGAATTTATTAATTCTAATTCAATTATTTCACTGAAATTGTCATTAGTATAATTTATATCTGACATATTTGTAGCAATTGTTGGTTTTGCTTTGGAGTTATCATAAGTTGTTGCTGATTGAAGAACTTCTTTGTTTTTAGCAAAATCTTGTATAAAAGCACATAAATACATTTGGTCTTTTTTCCATTTTGAATTGTAAGTAAATACTTCATTAAACCCTCTTCTTTCACCAGCTTTCATTGTTATATTTATTCCAATCAATGGACTTCCTTGGAATAGTCTTGCAACATTATAAAATGTTTCATTGCTACCTGAAGTCATATTTACACTTTTTTCTACCGCAGCAAAAAATAACTGTGCTGATGGGGGAATATCCACATCTGTCTCAATTACTACAGTACCTAATATTTTTGCAGGTGTAATAGTTTCTATCACATACATTGTAAATGGTGAAGTTTTGTTCTTGAATTTATTAATTGTAGATTGTAATTGTGGCAAGTAAACTTGTTCGCCATTAACACAGAATTTGGCATTACTCATTGGAATATCCATAGGATAAAATTGACCATATCGCTGTCCAGTCAACTCTTCCAAATTATTAATTTCATCACCTTCATTAAGGTTGACTGAAAAATACAATGGAATAATGTCACTATCACTTAAATAGATATTTCTGAATGCAGAATTAGAACTTTGACCAGATGGCAATAATGAACTTGAGTAATTCTCTACTAAAATTTTACGTGGAGAAGAAGCTGAAGCGTTATTAGATAATAGGCTAAATAGACCAATATTAATCATTCCTAAAATTATAAATAATTTTAAGAAATTTTGTAGAATAGTTTTCATTGAATACTCCAATAAATTTGAATTAAAATGTATTTGATTATTAAAAATATAGTTTTGGGTTATATACTAATTATATTTACACAATTTCATTAATATCTTTGCAAACTTAACAATTTTTTTACGAATTATCCTTCTTTTTAAGATAGTTTTGACAAATTTTTTTAATTAATAAAAGAAATACTTCGCTAAAAAAATAATGTTGTGTTTATTCCAAATTATGTAACCGTAAATAATAGTACTTTATTTTATGCCAAATAAAAATTCTTCGAAAAATACCGATAATTATACCGATAATACTTATAAAAATATTGAGGAAAACATAGAAAATGTATCAATTTCAAACTATACTGAGATTGTATTGATGCCTGGTGAGATTACAAATGTAAGCGTTAAAGGTGCCAGGGAACATAATTTAAAAAATGTTTCAATAGATATTCCACGCGATAAAATAACAGTAATTACAGGGTTATCTGGTTCTGGCAAATCAAGTTTAGCATTTGATACTTTGTATGCAGAAGGACAGAGAAGGTACGTTGAGTGTTTATCTCCTTTTGCAAGGCAATATCTTGGAATGATGAAAAAACCCGATGTAGATTTAATTGAGGGATTATCTCCTGCAATTTCTATTGAGCAAAAGACTTTAGGACATAATCCACGCTCTACTGTAGGAACTGTTACCGAAATTTATGACTATTTGAGATTACTTTTTGCTAAAATTGGTGTAAGATATTGTATAAACTGTGATATTCCTGTTATTCAAAAATCTACTGACCAAATTACAGAAGAAATTGAAAATAAATTTCATAATCACAAAATCCAAATATTAGCTCCGTTAGTTGTTTCAAGAAAGGGACATTATAGAGAGTTATTTGAGACTTTATTAAAACAAGGTTTTACAAAAGTTAGAATTGATGGAGAAATTACTGAATTAGAAGAAGGACTTCAAGTTAGTAGGTATAAATCTCATAATATCGAAGTAATAATTGATAGAATTTTTATTGATGATGATTCTACAATTAGACTTAGAGCAGCAGTAGAAAATTCTGTGAAAAAAGGTGATGGCTCCATGATGCTTTTGGCTGAAGATAGAGTTTTAGGAGAAGATAATTGGAATGAGTTTTTGTATAGTACTAAATATTCTTGTCCAAAATGTGACACTTCTTATGAAAATTTAGCTCCAAACTTATTTTCATTTAATTCACCTTTTGGAGCTTGTACTCACTGTGATGGCTTGGGTGAAATATTTTATATAGACGAAGATTTACTTATTCCTGATAAAAGTAAAAGTATTCTTGATGGTGGGGTTTCGATATTTGATAAAGAAAGAGATAAATTTATTTTGTCACTTTTAGAAGGATTTGCAAAAGAACTCAAAATTGATTTATCAAAACCATTTTCAGAATTAACTAACAAAGAAAAAAGTTTAGTTCTTGATGGTGACACAACTGTTCAATTCAAATATGTAGTAAATTTAAAAAATGGGAAATCTATTGAAAATAGTAAATTCAAATATGAAGGACTATTAAATTATTACGAAACTACATATAACTCCGACATAAATTCGACTGTAAAGAAAAAGATTGAAAATGTGATGTCACCCCAAGTGTGTCATAATTGTAATGGAAGTAGGTTAAAACAAGAAAGTATATTTGTAAAGATAAACGATAATACACTTGCCGAAATAGTAAATTTAAATATCAAAGACGCTTTTGAATTATTTAAAGAATTACCAACTAAGTTAAATGATAGAGATTTAAAAATTGGATTTTTGATTGTTCAAGAAATTGAAAATAGACTTGAATTTTTGATAAATGTTGGTTTACATTATTTGAATATAGGTCGTGCTGCCAAAACTTTATCTGGTGGTGAAGCCCAAAGGATAAGATTAGCTTCTCAAATTGGCTCAAAATTAGTAGGTGTTACTTACGTATTAGATGAGCCGAGTATAGGATTGCACCAACATGATAACTTTAGATTAATTAGGTCATTGCAAGATTTGAGAGATTTGGGTAATACTCTTATTGTTGTTGAACACGATAAAGCTATGATTGAATATTCTGACTTTTTTGTAGATATGGGACCAGGTGCTGGTGTTAAAGGCGGGGAAGTGGTTTTGGCTTGTACACCAAGTGAACTATTAGAATACAAGAATTTTAAAGCAAATACTAAGTCAAATTCTAAAACTAATCCTAATCCTATAGAAAATTCAAAATCTAAAAACAATAACATAAAGTTTTATAAAGATATTGAAAATTCTACTACAGCTAAATATCTTTTAGGTACAAAAAGAATTGAATATAAATCAGAAAGAAGAACTGGGAATGGAAATTCTATAAAATTAAATAATGCGACTGGAAACAATTTAAAAAATGTTAATTTGGAACTGCCTTTAGGTAAATTGGTTTGTGTTACGGGTATGAGTGGTTCTGGTAAATCTACTTTAATTAACGATACATTGTATCCAATTTTGTCTAATTATTTTAATAAATCAAAACTAAAGGTAATGCCTTATGAAACAATTGAAGGTTTGGAGTTTATTGATAAAATAATTGAAATAGACCAATCTCCAATTGGTAGAACTCCGCGTTCAAATCCATCAACTTATACAGGCTTATTTACCCATATTAGAGATTTCTTTGCTATGATGCCTGAATCTAAATTAAAAGGTTATGGTCCTGGTAGATTTTCATTTAATGTAAAAGATGGAAGGTGTGAAGAATGTCAGGGTGCTGGAATTAAAAAAATAGAAATGAATTTTCTGCCAGAAGTTTATGTAAATTGTGATAGTTGTGATGGTGCAAGGTACAATAAGGAAACATTAACAGTTCATTACAAAGGAAAGTCAATTTCAGATGTGTTAAATATGACTGTAGAGACCGCACTTGATTTTTTTAAGGATATACCTAAAATTCAAGAAAAAATAAATGCTTTACATGAAGTTGGACTTGGGTATATAACTTTAGGGCAACAATCACCTACTTTATCTGGTGGAGAAGCTCAAAGAGTAAAATTAGCAACTGAACTATCTAAAAGAAGTACTGGTAAAACACTTTATTTACTTGATGAGCCAACTACTGGTTTACATTTTGAAGATATTAATTTATTACAAATATTAATAGATAAATTAGTGGATAAAGGTAATACTGTTGTAATTATTGAACATAATTTAGATGTTGTAAAATGTGCTGATTGGGTTATTGATATGGGGCCAGAAGGTGGCAAATATGGTGGGGAAATAATTGCTCAAGGAAAGCCTGAGGATATTGTAAAAAATAAATTTAGTTTGACTGGAAAGTACTTAGTTGAAGAGTTGATTTATTAGTTTAAAATATAAATTAAATTAATACTAATAATTTATATTTTTAATTTAGTCAATAATTTTTAATTTATATTTTGAATATTATGCAAGAACAACCAAGATTTTGTCTATATAATGAATTAGGCGGTGAATTTAGAGTAAATTTATTAGCTGATGAGTTTATAGTATTAGGTGCTGACTTTAAAATCATTAATAATGATACCAAGGATATGTTAGACCAATGGAAATTTTCTACTGAAAACGGTAAGATTGTTACCTATGATATAAAAATATCTCCTTCTGATTTACATAAAACAAAAATGATTTGGAAAGTTTTATGTTGTTCTTTAAATCCAAATAAATTTGAAGGTAAAGTGCAAATTAAATTGACACAAAATAACAAAACAGTAAAACTAACTATGCCTGCTAGTTATATTGTTAAAAATATTCCACCCTGCCTGTTAAATAGTGCTGAAGAATTTTCTGGTAGTTTAGTATTCATAAAAAATACTAACAAGTAATTTGAAAATAATAAAAACTAATAACAAATTATTTGTTTTTTCGTTTAAACAATATTATTTATTAATTATTTAAAATTTATTAAATTAAAATATCAATACTAAATGAAACCTAATTTTCATCTTAATAAAAAAAAGAATTCTATTTTATTATCTTTTATATTCTTACTACTTTTAACAAATGTAAATTTTTTATTATCACAACAATTTAATGCGTATGTGAATCCTAATCCTGTACCTGAAGGTGAACTATTTCAAGTAACTTATGTACTAAAAGCTGAAGGAAATAAGTTTGAACCACCTAAATTTAAAAATTTTACTTTAGTTAATGGTCCGAGTACATCATCTGAATATAGTTTTATAAATGGAAGGACTTCAAGGCAAACTAAATATACTTATACACTTAGAGCAGATAAAAAAGGTGAGTTTAATATTGAACCCGCTACAGTAGTTGTTGATGGTAAAACAATTCAATCAAATACTACAAAATTAAGTGTAATTGAACCTTCACAAGCACTTAAAGATAGACGAAAACAAGAAGCTGAAACAAATAAATCACTTAATCAACAAGCAAATGAGATAATTAGTAAAAATCTTTTTGCAAAAGCTACTATAAACAAAAATTCTGCTTACATTGGTGAACAACTAATTGCTACATATAAAATTTATATTAATGAGCAGTTAAATTTAGTTGATTTGGCAATGACAAAAACTCCATCTTTTGTGGGATTTTGGACTCAAAGTTTTGATGAAAAACAATTAAATTACGATAGAGAAATAATTAATGGAGTACCATTCAAAGTTGCTGTAGTAAAGCAAGTTTTACTATTTCCGCAGCAAAGTGGAAATCTTACTCTCGATGAAATGGATTTTAAAAGTAAAGTAAGGTTAAGAACTTCTGGCGGTAATGGAGGAAATAGGAGAAGAAGTATTTTTGATGATTTCTTTAATGATAGTTACCAAGATTTTGATTATACAGTATCTACAACACCAATAAGAGTTAATGTAAAAGCACTTCCCAATAATGCGCCTATATCATTTAATGGTGGAGTAGGGGACTATAAATTAGAAGCGTGGTTAGACAAAACTGAAACAGTAACCAATGAACCAATTACCTTAAAAATCAAAATAAGTGGCTCTGGAAATTTAAAATTAGTACAGCCGATTAATTTAAATTTGCCTCCAGGGTTTGAATCTTATGAACCCAAAACTATTGATAATGTAAATGTAAATTTAAGTGGTATGAATGGCAATCTGATGTTTGAATATTTGTTAATTCCTCGCAATCAAGGTACATTTACTATAAGCCCTATAGAATTTTCATTTTTTAATCTTGCAAGTAAACAATATATATCTCTAAATTCTGATGAATTTAAACTTAAAGTTGGAAAAGGTGAAGGTGGTGAAAGTTATACAAATTTAAATGGTGTAAAAAAAGAAGATGCTGAATATTTGGGTCAAGACATAAGATATATCAAAACTAAAACTAATATAAATACAAGCAATTTTTTCTTGTTTAATTCAATTTATCATTATTTAATGTTGTTGAGTTCATTTGGATTATTTTTAGGTTTGGTATATTACAAAAATCAAAATATTAAATTAGCAGGAAATACTATTTTACTTAAAAATAAACAAGCAACTAAAATTGCTCAAAAAAGATTAAAGTTAGCGAATAATTACCTAAAAGAAAACAAGTTAGATTTATTTTATGAAGAGCTTTCCAAAGCACTTTGGGGATATGTAAGCGATAAATTAAGTATTCCAACCTCTGATTTGACAAAAGATGTAATTAAAGAGAAACTAAGCAAATTGAATATCCCAAGTGATTCTATTCAAATGTTGATAGTTACAATTGATGATTGTGAATTTGCCAGATATGCGGCAAGTGCATTAAATAAAGAACCAAAAGACTTATATCTATATGCCCAAACTGTAATTACTGAAATTGAGGAGACATTAAAATAATGAATAAGTTATTAATAATGAACAAATCTGATAAATCTAAAAAAATGTATAAGTTTATAAATATCAAGTTACTTTTAATTTTGATAGTATTTTTGTCATTTATAAATACTTCAATATCAGAAAATTTAATTAATTATTATGAACAAGGTAATAAACTATATAAAGCTGAAAAATATGATGAAGCAATAAAATTATATCAAAAAGTGACTAACATAAATAAAAATAATTATGAAGTGTGCTATAATATTGCAAATTGTTACTATAGATTAGATGAGGTTGGTAATGCAATATTATATTATGAAAAAGCATTAAAATTAAAACCAAATGATGAAGATATTAAATTTAACTTAAAAATCGCAAATTTAAAAGTAATAGATAAATTTAGTACAAAAGAGCAATTAGAAATAATCGTTTATTATAATAACTTTGTAAATAACCTAGATTCAAATACTTGGTTATACCTTAGTATTCTTATGTTACTTATTTTATTATATGTTTTGTATTATTATTTATATATTAAAGATAATTTCAAACGAACAATAAGTATCATTTTGTTAGTTTTTGTTTTTATATTCTTTATTTCTTTTACATTCTTTTCATATACAACTTACAAAGAAAATGCTTTTCATAATTACGCAATTTTGACATCAAGTAATTCTTTTATCAAAAGTTCACCAGAAACAAATGGTAAAAATCTAATTATGATACATGAGGGATTAAAATTAGAAATCTTAGATAAAAATGAAAATTGGACTAAAGTAAAATTACCCGATGGAAATATAGGCTGGTTAGAAAGTAGTCAAATAAGTAATATTTGAAATGTTTAACTAAAAAGAAAAAAAGCCCAAGAAATTCAATTCTTGAGCTTTTTAGTAATTTGTAAAAGAAATGTATATTTTACTTCAAAATTAGAAGTTAATTAAACTTACTAATTCTGCATAAACTTTGTCTTCGCTTGGTAATACTTCATCTTCAAATACTGGGTGATATGGAATGTGTGAATCTTTGGCTGCTAATCTATAAACAGGAGCATCTAAGTAGTTAAATGCTTCTTTAGCGATAATAGCACAAACCTCAGCACCAAATCCAGTAGTAGAGGTATCTTCGTGTACCATCAATACTTTACCAGTTTTTTGGACTGAACTTAATACCATTTCTTTATCCCAAGGAATAATAGTACGTAAGTCAATAATTTCAATTGATTTGCCAAAGTCTTTTTCAAATCTTTTTACTGCATTTACTGAATCTTTTACACCCATACCGTAAGTAACGATAGTTGCATCTGTACCTGATTTTGCTATACGACCTTTACCAAAAGGAATTAAGAAGTTATCATCTGGCTCGAATGTACGTGAAAATGGAAGTCTATACATACCTTTATGTTCGCAGAAAATAACTGGGTCTTGCATTCTACATGCAGTTTTCAATAAACCTTTGGCATCAATAGCGTTACTTGGGTAAGCAATCATAATACCTGGGATGTGAGAGAAAATTGACTCAATATTTTGTGAGTGGCATAATCCACCATGAATATACCCACCAACTGCAACACGAGTAACTACACCACCTTGAAATCCTCCATTAGAGCGGTATCTCATTGTAGCAACTTCATTTTTGTATTGCATAAATGCGGGCCAAATATAATCACCAAATTGAATTTCTACAACAGGTTTTAATCCTCTAACTGCCATACCAAGTGCCACACCAACGATAGAAGCTTCGGCAAGTGGAGAGTTAAATGCTCTTTCAGTACCAAAAGTTTCCGAAACGCCACGAGTAGCAGTAAATACACCACCTTTCGGGTCTTCGATATCTTCACCAAAAACATACATTTTTGGATTTCTTGCCATTTCTTCTTTAAGTGCGTGATTGATAGAATCTACCAATACAGCTTGTTCGCCCGTTGTTGGGTCTTCTGTAGCAAAATCAAAATCTCTTGTGCTTGGGTCAGCGAAAACGTGCTTTAATGTTTCTTCAACAACTGGGTCTGGTTGTTCCCAAGCCCAATCAGCAGCGTCATCTAATTCTGTTTTTACTACTTTTTTCAAAGCGTCAATTTCTACTTGAGTAGAGATTTTATTTTCAATCAAATATTTAGATAAAATTTTGATACAGTCTTTATTTTCAATCGCGTCATTTAGATCTTCCATACTTCTGTATTTTTTATGGTCATCAGAAGAAGAGTGAGGAAGAAGTCTTTCTACCATTGCGTGCATCAATACCGGACCTTTTCTTTCTCTCATATAAGTAATTGCTTCACGAGCTGCTCTTACAGATTCAAAGTAATCAAGTCCATTAACTTGTATTTTTTTCAAATGTTTATAATTTCCGAAAACATCAGAAACTGAAGTTCCCATTGATTGGTCTTTTTTCAATACTGAAATAGCAAAACCATTATCTTGGATACAGAACATTACAGGTAATTGTTCTCTATTTGCCCAATTCACTGCTTCATAAAATTCACCTTGAGAAGTTGTACCATCACCAGAAGCAACATAAGTAATGTCGTTAGTTCCCATTTTCTTAGCAGCCAAAGCACAGCCCGTTGCATTCAAAAATTGAGTACCAGTTGGTGAAGATTGAGTAGGTAAATTTAATCTTGGATTACCAAAGTGACCAGGCATTTGACGACCACCAGTAGCCGGACAGTCTCTTTTGGCAAATGCTAACATAAAATATTCATTTGGAGTCATACCGCGAGAATATGAAAACGCCATATCTCTATAATATGTCCAACCCCAGTCTTGCTCTTCCATATTCAAGCCAATAGCCACTTGAATACACTCGTGACCACTACCACCAATATGGAAAAATGATTTACCTTGCTTAACCAAAGTTAAGTGCTTCTCATCTGTAAAACGAGATGTAATCATTAATCTAAGTGCTTTCATCATTTCATCTTTAGAAAGATTCAGCTCAATATGAGGTAATGTCTTTGAAGTTTTAATATTAGACTTAGTATTTGAAATCGTTGAAATTGTTGTCGTTTTAGAACTATTTGCTTTAGTCGAAGTTGCTTTAGGGGCTGCTTTTGCATTAGTCTTGGTAGCCATTAAATTTTCCTAAATAATAATTAAAATACTTGAAATAAAATCAATTACAAATTTACTATTGTTTTTTCAATTAAACAAAGTAATTCAATTAACAATCATTATTTT
This sequence comes from Ignavibacteria bacterium, assembly GCA_040383785.1. Classification (GTDB taxonomy): domain Bacteria; phylum Bacteroidota; class Ignavibacteria; order Kapaibacteriales; family UBA2268; genus JBDNHS01. The sequence goes on from JBEICW010000052.1 coordinate 10,696, forward strand.
TTAATTAATTCTTTAATTTTTAGCTGTTTTTATATATTTTAGTTGGTTAAGTGACGCCATGGACTTTTTTTTTATTCTTCATAATGTAGTGGACGGGTTCCCCGTCCTTTTCTTTGATGTTTTTTTTAATGTTGGTAGGTCAAGCGTCTCGCTTGAGAAAGAAACCCACTCTAAATCTCCCCCAAAAATTAGTAGAGACTTGAAGAAATAAAAATTGGGTAGATTGGATGGCTCTCCCAATCTCTTTAATAGTAATACTGGCACCCTTGCCTGTATATTCTTTGATAAGGTAGGTCAAGCGTCCCGCTTGACAAAGAAAGCCCAAACTAAATCTTTCACCAATGGGAAAGACTTTAAGAAGTATCTTTCTTTAATTAAGCCCTTCCTTTGGAAGGGTTGGGTAGGTTTCTTTAATCTTCAAAACACATTGGGTCAAGACCCAATGCTTCCCATAAAATGGATAAACTTGTAAATAATAACAAATAATATTTTCTAATGTAAGCCATTTCTATTATATTGCAAATTCAAAATCACAAATAAAGATTATTTATGAAAAAATCTATATTTTATATCGCTATGCTCTTGGTAGAAATATTCGGCTCTAATAGAGCTATGACAGCAGAAGTAGATACTGTTTGGGTGTCTGAAGAGGCAGGTAATTTAGGAGTAATTAGTTTTCAGCATCCAGTAACAAAAAATCTTGTTTTAGAGGGGTCTAATAAATTAATTGAGCTTGATAGTAAAGATGGTAAAATAATAAAGGAACTACCTTTTACTAATGATTGGGGAAATGTACCTTATATTTCTAAAGATGGAACAAAATTACTTCATACAAATGTTGATGATAGCTACATTTATGAATATCCAAGTATGGAATTAATTATTAAAATTAAAAATAGTAGATTAACTAAATTTACTAATAATAGTGAAATAATTATGGAAACATCTACAGATAAAGATTACTCTACATTAGCAAAATACAATTTTATTACTAATGAAAAGACTTTTTTTAACCCAATTGGTAATATACAAGATATTGCAACTTCACCCGATGGTAGATTTATAGCAATTTCAACAAATGCAATTGTTGGTAGTAATGAAAATTGGACCAAACTTATACTTGTAGATGCCACAACTATGGTACAAATTACTTTATTGGAAGAAGTTAAGAATACAGGAAATAATTTTAGATATTTGAGTTTTTCTGATGATGGAAAATACTTATCAACAAACTCAACAACTTATTCAAAACATTTTCAGCGTAATATC
>JBEICW010000053.1:0-11938 GCA_040383785.1 Ignavibacteria bacterium
AGGTGAAGGAACTACTATATCTTTGCAGATATTAGGAAATCAGAAATTAGCGGAGCATACTACCAAAATTCCTGCGATGCTTGTATGTGTATGCGGCGAAGTAGTTTTTGAATATGTTAATGGAAATAAATATGAGCTAAAAAGTGGCGATTACATAAATATTGAGCCAAACGAATCTCATTGGGTAATCGCCAAAGTAGATAGTCAATTATTGCTTTTGAAGTAAGTAATTTGTTGTTTATTTAGTTGTTACTAAAATTTTCTTTCAATTTTTTTAAATCAAAGTTTTGTGGGTTCAACTTTGAATTTTCAACATATTCTTTTATATCTAAAATTTTAGAAAAATCAATTCTTTTTTTGCCAATAGTAAAACTTGCTTCACCATGGAATATTCTTAGACCTTCAGTATAATTTTTTATATCACCATTTGATTCAAATATCGTTACATTCTCTATATTCCAATCGTATTTATCACGCAATATATAATGCGTAATTTCGCCCCAAAATTTTGTTTGTCCTTCATTTTTTGTAAAATGCTCAATAATTTTTTCTTTTGCAATTTGTAATCTATCTTCTATAGGTAAATCTAAAAAGCTTAAGTCTAATAGAATCTTTCGTCTTGGTAAAAGCATACCACCTAACATTATTTGTGTTGGAATTTCTCTTTCTTGATGCATAGCCATTATATATGGTTGAAAAGCTTCTTTTTCGATTTGTTTTTGTTTTTCAATTGCAATTCTACTTAATTCATCATTTTCTTTAAAAGTTGTAATAGTGGCATCAATAAATTCTAACTCAGATACCTCTAATGCTTTAGCTAATTTACTTATCATTGGATAATCTGTTATACCATTTTCTGCCCAATCATCAATTCTTCTTAGCCCTTTATTTGTATTTTTATAACCAATTTTTATTGCTAATTCAGGACGTCTTATATTGAGTTCTAATATTCTTTTTTCTATCAAACTTCTGAGATTCATTTTAATACCCTATAATTAATAATAAATATTTTTAATAAAAAAATAATTAAATTCAAGTCAATTATTTAAGTCAAAATTAATATTTTTATTTACACCAAACTACACTAATTATTAGGGTAATTTATAGCTTTTTTTATTTATTTTTAAATCTAAGGATTGTCATTGTAAATTTTTATTCCAAAAACCATACAACCACATTCAATGCAAAATTGATCTCATTCGCTGCAAGTGCTAATTTGATTGTGTTTTCAACCAATGTTTGCTTTCTATTTGGGTTGATTTCATTTTGTGCTAATTTAAATATTTTTTCATAGTTTTTAGAATTAATATATAACTCTTCATTTGAACTATCTGCTTGGATATTTTCTAATGAATTAAACCAATCAGCCACACTTTCTTTGGTGGGAAATTGTTCATTAATAGCAATTTGAGCAAGATTATTTGCAGTCAATATTTCGGAGTTAAGCAAGAATTCCGGTAAGTTGTCAAATCCCATACCTTTTAGTGTACCGGGCTTTCTAACTTCAAAAAGTGCATTGCCACTTGCACGGGTATAAAGATTGCCGCCATTACGACCAACCAAATCTATTAATTCTGCTTTGACGCCACCTATACTTGTGTCTAAAGAAATATCTTCCGAAACGTGAAATTTAACCACTTCGCAAATTGCAATATTGGCAGCACCGTTTGTGTCGCCAGTAGTTACCATTTGGAGTAATTTACATTCCATTTGAAATAACGATTCTTTTACTCTTTTGGGAGATACAATATCCGAATTAATTGCAGTAAAACCTGCTTTTTTAAATTCGTCAATATCACTCGGATATTCACAAGATGCTAAGTTAATTTGCTCTACCATCGAATAGCTAACTGCGTTGATTACACATTCTTTATTCGCCATAATATTATTATAGCTGTCTTTGACTGTATTGTCTCTGCCTCTACGAGCCGGCGAAAATGCAACAATTGGTGGATTAGCACCAAAGGCATTGTAAAATGAAAATGGAGCAAGATTATTTATTCTATCATCTGAAATAGTAGAAACAAGTGCTATTGGGCGAGGAGCTATACCACCCAGTAGGTATTGGTGAACAACATTTACTGGTAATTCTTTAGGTTCAAAACTAATCATAGAGTTATTTATATTTGTTTAATTATCAATAGTAGAATTTACTTTAACGCTTTTTAAATAATAATATTGCTATATACATACATCTAACAAAACTTCATTTTGTTTTTAGATATATTTTAATTTTGAGAAATAAATATTAAAGTTAAAAATCAGAACTATTTATATATTAAGCAAAAACTGCTAATTATTTTCTGTATTTAGGTATAAGTTGTTATCAATTATAAATTTCTTTTTGTTTAAAAAAAAATTAGATATAAATTGCAGTTAATCTAAAACGAAAAATTATTTAATTTATATTATATTTTAATTTATATGTCCAAATTTATCTTAATTGATGGAATGTCAATGGTCTTTAGGGCTTATCATGCTATGATAAAGTCTGGTCTGAAAAATAAAAAAGGCGAATTGACAGGTGCAATCTTTGGCTTTGCAAATATTATTACTGCTATTTTAGAAAAAGAAAACCCTGAGAGATTTGCTGTTGTCTTTGATACTTCAGAACCAACTTTTAGAGATGCTTTATATACCGAATACAAGGCAAATAGAGCTGAATTTCCTGAAGACTTGGCTCCGCAACTTTTGAAAATCAAAGAACTTATTGATTTGATGGGCATACCGCAAATAGAATCTCATGGCTATGAAGCTGACGATATTATTGGTACATTAGCCAAAGAATCTTCGTCAAAAGGAATAGAGGTATTTTGCCTTACAGCCGATAAAGATTTTTATCAATTAGTTGATGACCATATCACTATTATGAAACCTTCCCGCAAAGGCGAAGACTTAGAAATTGTGAGCTATGAAGGAGTAAAGGAGAAATTTGGTGTTCGTCCCGACCAAGTTATTGATGTACAGGCAATAATTGGTGATAGTGTAGATAATGTTCCAGGCGTGAAGGGAGTTGGCGAAAAGACAGCTATTCCATTAATTCAAAAATATGGGAGTATAGAAAATCTATACGAAAACATTGCAGAATTGCCTGAAAATGCTATGAAAAAGAAGTTAATTGAAAATAAAGAAATGGCTTTTTTATCTAAAATTTTGGTTACAATTAAAATTGATGTTCCTTTAGATTTTACTATTGATAATTGCTTTTTAAATGTAGCAAAATATCAAGAATTGGATAAATTTTTTGATGAACAAGGTTTTAGAACACTTAGACAAAAATGGCAAATTAAAGCTAATCCGCTTGGGAATACTATTGGGAATAATGTTCCCCTGCCAAATGAAGAAGACAAAATAACTTTTGATGATAATGAAAATATAAATACTTCAAATAAAACACAAAATGCACCAATAAATAATGGCATATATACAAGATATACTATTATTGATGATTTGACCGAACTTAATGAATTAGTTAATTATTTATCAAATTATGAAAGTATTGTCATTAATGCAATTTTGGATAACAAAGATAGGAGTTTATCTAATTTTAATGCAATTTGTTTGAGTGTATTGCCCGATGAAGTATACTTTATTGAGTTAAAGTTAGAAAACGATTCAACTTCTACTATAATTCAAAGTGATAATTTATTTTCATTCCAAAATGGTGAAAATCAAGTTAATTTGATTGATACTAACAAAATTGAGATTTTAAAGCCACTTTTAGAAAACCCAAATATCAAAAAAGTTGGATTTAATATCAAAAATACTATTTACAAATTCAAAGAATTGGATATCAATCTTACTCCAATTGGATTTGATGTTCAAATTGCTTCATTTATTTTAGATGCTGATATTAAGCATACCTTAGACTTTTTGGTTGATAAATATTTGGGTAAAAAGCCTGAAATTGAATTACCACATCGAAAATTCTCCAGAAATAGATTTGGAAAGGAATATTCTGAAACAGATATTAAAATTAATCAATTACGAGGTAATAAAACTTATCTTGAAACTTGCCTAAATACAGAATTTATTTTAGAATTAAGAAAGGTATTAGAAGAAAAGTTGGTACAAGAGAATTTATTAGAATTGTGTAACGATATTGAATTTCCGATAGTCGAAGTATTAGCAAATATGGAATATATAGGTATTAGTTTGGATACTAATCTACTAAAACAACTTTCTATAGAATCTGAGATTAAAATCAAAGATTTGACTATTGAGATATTCAAAGAAACTTGTGAAGAATTTAATATTGATTCTCCCAAACAATTGGCAAATATTTTATTTGAAAGAATGAGATTGCCAATAATCAAAAAAACAAAAACCGGCTATAGCACAGATTCAGAAGTGCTTACAGAGCTTGCAGTTTCTTATCCAATTGCAGATTTAATACTTGATTATAGACAATTAGTAAAACTTAAATCAACTTATATAGACTCATTACCTAAGTTAGTTTCACCCATAGACAATAGATTACATACAAGTTATAATCAATTAGGAGCATCTACTGGTCGATTATCTTCTAATGAACCAAATTTGCAGAATATTCCAATTAGAACTACACTTGGTAAAGAAGTGAGAAAAGCATTTGTAGCAGAATACAAAAATGCAGAATTATTTTCGGCTGATTATTCGCAGATTGAATTAAGAATTATGGCTTATTTAAGTAATGATGAATATTTAATTCAAGCTTTCAAAGATGGAAAAGATATTCATACTGCAACTGCTGCTAATTTATTTGGTAAATCTTTGGAAGATGTAGATTCAGATCTGCGTAGAATTGCTAAAACTGTTAATTTTGGTATAATGTATGGTTTGGGTAGTTTTGGATTGGCTCAAAGGTTAAAAATAGGACGTAAAGAGGCTAAGGAAATTATAGATAACTACTTTGATAAATACAAAGGAATACTAAATTATATGCAAGACACCATACATTTTGTAGAAAAAAATGGATATGCAGTTACATTATGTGGAAGAAAGCGATATTTTGGTGATATTAATCACAAAAACAAAATGCTAAAAACTGCAGCAGAACGTGCCGCAATAAATATGCCTATTCAAGGTACCGCTTCAGATATGATGAAGATAGCAATGAATAATATTTACAAAAATTTTATCAAATATAACTTCAAATCCAAAATGCTATTGCAAGTCCATGATGAACTTGTTTTTGAAGTATTTGAAGATGAAAAAATTGCTATAAATGATATGGTAATCGAAACAATGCAAAATGCACTAAAACTTGGCGATGTACCTATTTTAGTAGAGTCTGGTTTCGGTCATAATTGGCTTATAGCCCATTAAACTTATTAATATTTTAATTAAAATTTTATTTGTGATGTATATTTGTCATTTTAATATTGTTTAATTAGAAAATATAAATTATAGGGTAAGTTAAATTAAAAGTCACAACTGAAATTTACCTTATCCTCTAATTAATTGTAAAAATCCATTAGGATTTTGATTTGCTTGTGCCAATGATGTCAAAGACGCCTGTTGTAAAAACTGCGACTTAATCAAAGCTAATTGCTCAACAGCAACATCTGCATCTTCTAATCTTGAAATAGCTGCACTATAATTGGTAATTTGCGCTTGCAATACACTTTCTTGTGAATCTAATCTATTGCTAAGCCCACCAACATAAGAAGCCGATTTATTTACATTATTTAATGCTTCAGCTAATGATAATAATGTCGTTCCAATTTGTTCATCATTGAAAATTCCCAAATCTGAAGATGTAACATTGTTTAATAACCTCAAATCTAAATTAGTAACACCAGCAAAGTTATTAGTTTTTAGAGAATTTACATTAAAATTTTGACTACTTACATTAAAATCTGGATTACTTGTACTTAAATCCAAGTCTAATGTAATCAAATTATAAGTAGCATCTGTAGATACAAAAAACTTGATTTTGTAATCACCTGAAATAATCTGTGAACCACCAAATACTGTTGAATCTACAACAGATTGAATTTGTTGGGCCATACGATAAGCTGCTTTAGATAAAGCAATTTTTTCGTCTGTTCCCAATGCCCCTGAAGAAGCTGTTGCAGTTTGGTCTTTAATCAATGTAATTAATTCATTTACATTTTCATAAGAGTCCATAGCAATATTAGTAAGATTTTTTGCATCACCCACAGTATTTAAAGCTGCTTTTAACGAGCCATTTCTCGAAGTAAGAGCTTTCGAAGTAATATAACCAGCTACATCATCAGATGCATTATTTATTCTTTTCCCAGTAGATAGTCTAAGTTGTCTGAGTGAGATATCATAATTTGCATTTGATAAACTATTATAAGCGTTTTCAGCTGGAATATTAGTTCTTACTCTCGATAACATACCTGTTGCGAAAGGCATAATTTACTCCGATTTATTAAATAAATTATACAATATATAGTTTACAATTTTGTATTTTAATTTGTTTTATACTAACAATAATTATTTTGTGGACTAAGTATTATCATAATAATTAATATCATTATAAATCAACAATCCAAATATCAATAATTTCAGAATTTGTGTCTATGTAATTGTACTTATCAAAACCCACATCTTATTTCATTATATGTTTTTAGGCAATATAATAGTAATTATAATAGTTAAATCAAAATTTAATATGAATTACTATCTAACCAGTATAATTAAATTAAGTAGTTTTAGAATAAAAAATTCTAAATGAGTTATGAGTTAAATTTACAAACAAGAGTGTTAAGTAATATTATTAAGTATATTACAAAGTATTCTTCATATTGGAATTTACAAAGTATTTTACTTAATATTTTACTTAATATTATTCTAAACCAATTTCTAAAACTATCTAACCTAATTAACCTTGAATCAATTGTAAGAAAGATTGAGGGTTTTGGTTCGCTTGTGTTAATGAAATCAAAGATGCTTGTTGTAAGAATTGAGATTTAACTAATTCCAATTGCTCTCTAGCGACATCAGAGTCCTCAATTCTTGAGATAGCTGTATTATAGTTAGTAATCTGGCTATTTAATAATGTTTCTTGCGAATCTAACCTATTTACCAAACCACCAACATAAGAAGCTACTTTACTTACGTTATTGATTGCGTCAGACAAACTAATTAAAGTTGTTCCAATTTTATCAGCAGCAAAAATACCTAAATTAGTTGCAGATACATCATCAAATGCAGTCATATCTAAACTAGTAATACCTGCAAATGAACCAACTTTTAATGAGTTCACATCAAAGTAATTGCTTGAAACATTAAAATCTTTATTTCCTGCCGTCAAATCTAAATCTAACGTGATTAAACTATTAGTTGCATTAGTACCTATAATAAAATCTGCAGAGAATGTTCCGTCTATTAATTGTCTTCCACCAAATACAGTGGAATCAACTAATGTTTGGATTTGTTGCACCATTCTAAATGCAGCTTTTGCTAATGCTACTTTTTCATCAGTACCCATAGCTCCAGAAGCTGCTGTTGCTGTTGATTCTTTGATATTATTTAATAATGTGCCCATATTTTCTAAGGAATCCATAGTTATATAGCCAGTATTTTGTGCATCACCTACTGCTTTTAGAGCTGCTTTTAATGAGCCGCTTCTTGCTTGTAATGCTCTTACTGTGATATAGCCTGCAACATCATCTGATGCAACATTAATCCTTTTACCAGTCGACAATCTTAGTTGTCTTAGAGAAATATCCTTGCTAGAAATATCTAACGAGTTATATGCGTTTTGTGCCGATATATTGGTACGTATTCTTGAGTTACCACCTACTGCAAAAGGCATAATTCACCTCCATGTGAAAAAAGTTAAACGGTTAATTATTGTATAAAAAATCTATTAATTTCAATCTCGTTTATTAATCAATGTATGTATTTATACTTTGAACTATAATTTTACATTTTTGTAACAATATTTAATATGTAATTTCTTTGCCAATTTTTTTATAACCAACTTTATTTAAAAATATCTCTTAAACTTTATCATTACAAACATAGATACAGAGCAAGATTACGGCAATACAATATAAAATAACATGAAAATTATGGCCCAGTGTGTAATAAATAATTATTTTTATTTAATTGTTTATAAGTATACAATTGAACCTTTTTGATTTTTAAAAATGAAATATTGACTAATATTGTACAATTGTTGAATGTCTATTTTTAACCAATTATTAATATTTCATATTTATTTTAAATTTTCCACATTTTAAAATATGAATTAAGCATTAATGCCAAATTGCTTAATTTTGTAGTAATTATAGAAATATTATAGAAATATTAGATTAAAAGTAAATATAAGTAACAGAATATTAAATAATCAATTAAAAATTAAATAATAAATATGAAAAAAATCTTGGTATTGGGTGGTGGGATGGTTGGCTCTGTAATGGCTGCCGACTTATCTAAAAGTTATGAAGTTACAGTTTATGACTTAAATTTAGAAAGAATAGAAAATTTGGCTGATAGATATGTAATTAAGTCTGAAATTAAAGATTTATCTATTTTTAGTGGCGAGGGTTCTTTTATTAATGATTTGCATGATTTTGATTTGATTATTGGTGCAGTACCAGGCTTTATGGGATTTGAAGTAATGAGAGCCGTTTTAAATGCAGGCAAACCTATTATAGATATTTCATTTTATCCTGAAGACCCATTTTTGCTATCAGAAATAGCTAAATCTAATAATACTTTTGGAATTATGGATATTGGTGTAGCACCTGGTATGGGTAATTTAATTTTAGGTTATCACGCTCAAACTCTTAGTGTAACTAATTTTGAATGTTATGTTGCGGGGTTGCCTTTGGAGAGAAAAATGCCTTTCCAATACAAAGCACCATTTTCGCCAATTGATGTATTGGAAGAATATACACGCCCCGCAAGATTAAAAATAAATGGAAAAATAGTAACAAAACCTGCATTATCTGAATTAGAAAACATTGATTTCCCTGAAATTGGAACATTACAAGCATTCAATACCGATGGGCTGAGAAGTTTGCTCTATACATTTCCAGATGTACCTAATATGAAAGAAAAAACTATGCGTTACCCTGGGCATATTGATATGATTGAATCTATGAAAAAAATTGGACTATTAAGTGAAGAGGAAATTGAAGTAAAAGGCGTTAAAATCCGCCCAATAGATTTGACTGCCAAATTACTATTTGATGAATGGAAATTAGAAGATGGCGATGATGAATTCACAGTTATGCAGGTAATTGTAGAAGGCACTGATAAAGTTACAAATCAAGAAAAACGCTTTACTTATTATTTACATGATTTGTTTGATTTTACTACTGGCTTTAGTTCTATGTCCCGTACAACAGGCTATACAGCTACAGCAGTTGCAGATTATATCCTAAGTAACAATTTAGAGCAAAGTGATAAGTATTGTGGAGTATTCCCTCCAGAATTAATTGCTGAAACAGAATTATTCAACTATATAATGCGTTATCTTAATTTACGTGGAGTAGAATATTATATGGAAGAAGAAGTTAAATCATAATATCTTATAAATTATATCTTATAATTAAAAAAAAAGGCTACTCAAATTGGGTAGCCGTTTTTTGTAATAATTTTTTTTCTTTAATTATTACAAATATAATCTTACACCAAAATCTGCCATAACAAACATACCAAAGCCAGGTGTTAAACTTAATAATGGTCCTATTTCTGCAGTTACTTCCAGGGGTGTATTATTAGGTATATAATTGACACCTAACATCCCTCTTAGTGCAATTCCAGTGCTTCCACTTCTTGTATAATTATAATCTCTATAACCAATTCCACCACCTTTTCCAGTTCCAATTAAAGCACCACCAGCAAGATGTAAATTAAATACTTTACTATTAAATGCATTAAAATGTTTCATATAATCTGCACCTATAGTAATATTTCCAAAAAAAGAATTAGTTAAATAAATATTATATGCAACATCGCCACCTTGCCATAATTTAAGAGTTGCTCCATTAGCATCACCAAGCATTACTCCAACACCCATAGTTTTGCCTTGTGGCGACTGAGCATTACCTAAATTAGTTGTAATCATAAACAAAGTTACTACTAATAACATTTTCATAAATTTATACATATTTTCTCCTATAAATCATTAATATAATTTTTGTTTTCTATTTAACAACCGCAAAATTACTAAAGATTAATCCTAACTAATTACACTTAATTAATCTTAACTTACATATTTGCTATATTTTACTAAATTTGCAGTAATTTTTAGCTATTTAAAAAATGAAACGGTGGTATTAAATAATTATTGTGGATATTTCATAAATTTAAAAATTATTTTTTTAATCTTAATTGGGCAATTGCTTCAATATGATAAGTTTGAGGGAACATATCTACTGGTTTTATTTTAATTATGTCATATTTTGCAGATAATAATTCGCAATCTCGCGCCATAGTAGTTGGGTTACAGCTCACGTAAGTAATCTTCGGCACTTCCAATTCTAATAAGTGATCAATTACATTATTATGAATTCCTGCCCTTGGTGGATCGATAATTATATTATCTGGTATTTGCAAGATTTTGAATATTTCAGGTAAGTTTTTAGTATGCAAATCTACTGCATAAAATTCAGTATTTTCAAAATTATTTAACTTAGCATTCTTTTTCGCATCTTCGATAGAATCTTCAACCAATTCTAAGCCGATTACTTTTTTTACAGAGCTTGCTGCAGGAAGAGAAATTGAACCAGTACCACAATACAAATCCCAAAGTATTTCATCACTATTCAATTCTGAAAATTCTAAAATATACTTGATAAAATTATCTAATTGAATCGGGTTAGTCTGAAAAAAAGAAAATGGTGAAATTTGGAATTTTACCCCCAAAATGTCTTCCAAAAGATAATCTTTACCATACAAAGTTTTATATTCAATGATTTTTACTGGAGAATTTCTTTCTTTGGTAGCGTAAATTGTACTTGCCACATATCCCAAATCATTAATACTTTTCGCCCATAAATCTACAAATTCCAATTCAGTTTTGTCTTCAGTTGGGTTGGTAATCAAAATCACCATATAATTATCTTCTAATTTAGAATATCTGATAACTAAATTACGCAATAAACCGCTATGAGACCTAACATTATGAGCAGTAATTCCATTATCTTTGCAAAGTTTTTTGGTCAAATCAAATATCTCATTCGCTTTTTCAGTTTGCAAATGGCAATAATTCACTTCCAAAACCTTGTCGTAAGCACCAGAAACGTGAAGTCCCAGTGCAAAATGTTTGTCTTCAATAGGATTTTCTTCACGAGATTTATCGCCCATTTCTTCTGGAGTTAGCCAACGTCTATCTGAAAAAGAAAATTCCATTTTATTTCGATATTCGTAAATTTTTGGAGAAGATAGAATCTCTACAAATTCCCCAACTTCAACTTTATGTAATCTTGTGAAAGACTCCACAACATTAAGCGCCTTCCATTTAGTTTGTTCGGAATATTCAAAATGCTGACGAGTACAGCCACCACAGTAAGCAAAATGATCACAAATTGGCTCAATTCTATGAGGTGAAGGAATAATAACTTCAACAGTTTTGCACTCTACATAAGATTTTTTCTTTTTTAGCACTTTTGCATTTACTCTATCGCCAGGCACAGCACCCTGCACAAAATAAACCATGCCTTCACTGCGGGCTACACTAACACCATTAAATCCTGCCGAAACTACATCTAATTCAATAAAAACTTCAGGTTTTTGCTTTTTTTTAATATTATTATTCAACGTATTTCTTCAATTAACTCTTAAAAAACTACTACTATAAACTACTTTTTCAATTATTTCTTTTTCAATTATTTCTTTTTCAAAAATTCTGCTCTAAGTACAATAGACATACCATCTACTTTGCAATCAACTTCTTCTGGGTCAGAAGTTAGTCGGATTTTTTTGATAACTGTGCCTTGTTTTAGATTTACAGATGAACCCTTTACTTTCA
>JBEICW010000054.1:0-11790 GCA_040383785.1 Ignavibacteria bacterium
GATGTTAGTTATGAAAATGGCAAATCTGGTGATGTTGTAAAAATCAAATCTAAAAATACAAAAAATACTTTTTTAGTTTCATTTCCAAAGTTGAATTTTATTGATAATGAATTAGGAACAAAATTAGCAGATAATCCCGAAACTATAGATAGTGAATTTAATGAAATTGACGAAGAATATTGGGACGAAGAAAGAATTGCAAATTTATATGCCGAAGGTAATAATTTAGAAAATGATTTGAATGATAATGAATTAGCTGAGAGTGTTTCAGAAATTGCAAATAAGGTATTTAATTCAATTAAATCAATTGATAAAAATCATTTTGCTACAAACACTTCACCAAATACATCTAGTAGTGGTAGCGGTTCTGGTTCGAGAATTTCGCGAATTATGCCGAGATATAATGGACCATTTATAAGAAGAAAATCTTATACTGACCCATTTCCTAATATAAAAATTACCACTGAAAATGATAATTTAAAATTTAAAGTAACTACCGATAATGATAATAACAAAAAGGATGTTAAATCTAAAAAAGTAAAAATTAAAACTAAAGAAGTTTTAGAAAATAAAGAAATTGATAGTGAACATAATATTGAAATTAGCAATAGTTCAGCTGCGAAATCAGAAAATAAATTAGAGAATAAATCGGAAATAAAATCAGAAATCAAACAGCCCAAAACTACTAATTCAGATTATTATTTACCACAAAATCTAAAAAGACCTGGTATAGATTTTTAATTGCTTTTTTGATGATACCAGTACTAAAATCTATTTTTTATATTTTAAATAAATACTATTACTTACTACCGAAATTGAGCTAATACTCATCAAAAAAGATGCAATCATTGGATTTATTTCTAAGCCATAATTAATAAAAATTCCAGTGGCAATTGGAATACTAATTACATTATAAATAAACGCCCAAAATAGATTTTGTTTTATAGTTCTATTTGTATCTTTTGAAATTTTTATGAAGTCTGAAATCTTATTCAAATCTGAATTTAGAATTGTAACTTTTGCTACATCAATTGCAATATCTGTTCCATTCCCCATTGCTATACTTAAGTCGGCCGAAGCTAATGAAGTTGAGTCATTAATTCCATCACCAACCATAACTACAATAGATTTGTAGTCTTTAAGTTTATTATCCTTAAGTGAATTTATATAGTTTGATTTGTCCAAAGGCATTTGCTGACCTTTGAAGTTTTTGATACCAATTTTATTGGCTAAAATGCTAACAGAATTATTATTGTCTCCACTTAGCAAGTGAGTTTTAATATTTGAACTGTTCAACTCTTTAATCAAATTATATGTAGATGATTTAATCTCATCTTCTAGAGTAATTAGTGATAAAATATTTACTTTTTTCTTTACAGTATTATCTAAATTATCAGAATCTTTACTGATTTCCTCATTAAAAAACAAAACACAGGTTTTCCCTAATTCCGAATTTGTATTATAAAGTTTTATTAGCTTTTCATTGCTTATATTTTGATTATTATCATTTTTTGAAATGGAATTAAATAATTCTAAATTACCAATATAAAATTTGGTATTTACCTCTCCATAAGTAAGATTAGCACTAATACCTAAGCCACTAATATTTTCTACATTTTTTATTTCAAACTCATTGTTATATCTTTCAAAATCTACATTATGTTTAAGTAAATAGTCATTTATATACTCTGAAATAGAATTTGCAAGTGGGTGAGTTGATAGCGTTTCAATTCTATAAATTACATTCAAAAGTGCATTAAAATTTGTAGTTTTTTCATTTATCAGGTCTTCGCTCCAAATCAATTCATTAACTATTGGTTTACCTATTGTAAGAGTTCCAGTTTTGTCAAAAACAATATCAGTAATCTTACTTGCTAATTCTAAACTTTCTGCATCTTTGATTAATATACCTTTGTCGCTTGATTTGCCTAATCCTACTACAATCGCTGTAGGGGTAGCCAAACCCAATGCACAAGGGCATGAAATGACTAACACGGTTATAAACGAGCTAAAGCCCTGCAAAAGGTATTTATTAAAGAGAAACTGATTATCAGCAAACTGAAATGCGTATATAATCCAACCAAATAAAGTGATAAAAGCAAACAAAAAAACAATCGGGACAAAATATGACGTAACTTTATCAACAATTCGCTGAACAGGTGCTTTGGTTGATTGTGCTTTTCTTACTGAAGAGATTATCTGAGATAATAAGGTGTCTTCCCCAATCTTTTGCGTTTTAATTACTATTGGCGAATTCTGATTAATTGTACCGGCTAATAATTTGTCATTTATTGTTTTGAATTTTGCTAACGGCTCGCCTGTCATACTACTTTCATCAATAAATGACTCGCCAAAAACAATTTCGCCGTCAATAGGGATTTTATCCCCTGGCTTGACTAATACCAAATCACCCAAATTTACATTTGAAATATGTGTTTCTATGTATGAAGTTAGGTCTAAGTTTGATTTGATATCGTGTTTTAGTAATTTCTGATTAAATTTATAAACTTTGTTTTCTTGAAGACCTAAGAGTTTTTTTATAGAAGAATTAGTTTTAGATTTTGCCTTTTCTTCGATGTATTTACCAATTAATACAAATGCTATAATTACTACACTCGACTCAAAATAAGTAAAAGTTGGGAAATTATAATTTTTAAGGGTTGTTTCAAATATCATTATCAAAATACTATAAATAAATGCAACACCAGTAGAAACTCCAACCAAAGAATCCATATTAAAATGTAAATTAGAAAAACTTCTCAAGGTATTTTTGTAATATCCAGCACCTGAATATAGAATCACTGGCAAAGATAAAATAAACATTAATAAATTAGCTTGCTCTGAATGATGGAAAAACATTCCTATGATAGCCACAGGAATAGATAAGGCTATTGCTAAAACTGTTTTCTTTTTGATTAAATTTAACTTTTCGATCTCTAATCTCTCAAATACCTCATTTTCATTGCTATTGTCTAAATTATTTAAATAATCTAAATTATTAACTTCTTTTTGCTCAAAATCCATTTTATTTACATTAGTAGATTTTTGTATTTCATTAGATGTAGATGTAGGAATAATAAGTTCAAAACCAATTTTTGATAATGATTCTTTTAAATTTTCAATAGTTATCAAAGTTGGAAAATATTTAATTTGTACTGAATTTTCAATTAAATTAACATTTGCTGAAATCACCTCATCTAAATAGTTTAAAGTAGTCTCTACACTATTTGAGCAAGTGGCACAGGTCATACCAATAACGGGATAATTTTTGTCAAATATATTGGGTTTTAGATTGTATTTATTTAAAATAGTAAAAATTGATTCATAATTAAAATTTAAAGATTTTGCCTGAATTATTAGATTATAATTCAATTCATCGAATTTTACACTCTCAATAAACTTTAACGAAAGTATATCTTCAAATAATTGGACTTGATACAATTTAAAGTCTAAATTAAAGTTTGTTTCAGATTTAATTTTAATAGGAAGTAAAAATTCTTTGCTTTTGTTGATTTGAATATTTTGTATGTTTATCATTCTTCTTCTTGTTTGATGCTATAAATATTTACAATTTGGTTATTGAGATATTTATTAAGTTTCTTTTATTTATTGACGCATAAGAAGTAAAAAGACGCAAAAAATATTAAACAAATATAAAAATCGTAAAAATTATCTAATATTAAGTGAATTTAGTAAATAATTTTAAAATTTATGATAAATGTTATAGTAAATATAAATTATTTTAATTAATTTGGATATGTGTTTTTGGTATTTTTCAATTTTGAAAAACTCTTGATGTTTATATCTCCTTGGGGGAAAATGAATACTTTTCTAGATGTTTTAGTAAAGACGACAATATATTCTGTTACTGATATTAATGGTAATATAATAGAAGTTAATGATAAATTTTGTGAAAATTCTCAATACTGTAGAGAAGAATTGATTGGACATAATCACAACTTAATTAATTCTGGCGTAAATGATGCATCAGTATTTAAAGATTTATGGAGTACAGTATTATCCGGTAATTTTTGGAAGCAAGAAGTATGTAATCGCTACAAATATTGAACATTGAATTGGTATGATACTATTATAACCCCTGAAGCAAATGAAGCTGGTGAGTTTGTAAAATTTTACGCTTATAGAACTCTAATAACAGACAAAAAAAATCAAGAATTTACGCTTAAAGAAAGTGACAAAGATTTGCTTTGGCAATTAGTGCAATTAAAGATGGCGTTTAGGATTGGGATATAAATTCAAAATTGATAAATATTTCTAAACGTTTGTTAGAAATTATAAATTGTAAGCATTGTTAAAGTGTCCGGATTATCAATGATAATGAATATGAGATTAGTACTGAGGAACGGATTGACTTAATAAATAAAAATCAACAAAAGTATTTTTTAGAAGAATTAAACAATCATATTTTTTTCAAAGAAAATTTAGAGGTTACATACTTAGACTTAAGTGTAAAAACAAAGAAGAACAAGTGGATGAGAGTTATTGTTAAAAGTTTAAATGATAAAAATCAAAATAATGTATATAAATTTACTAAAAGTGGAAGTGTAAATTTGGCTATAAATTCAATATTCAAAGAAATACATTGGACTTTTATTTGAAAGACTCTGGAATTGGAATTGATGAGTAGTTTTTAAATAAAATTTACTAGGTATTTGCACAAGTAGATTTGTCACTTAATCGTAATTACGAAGAAGCTGGATTAGGTTTGCCGATTGTTAGAGATTATGTAAAACTTTTAAATGGTAGAGTAGAAATTAAATCTCAAAAAGGCAAAGGTACAAGAGTAGAATTTTATATCCCTTTTGTATTATGATGTGTATTAATAATCTAATTATAAATAACAAAATATCAAATATTAATCCTTGTTAAATAAAAAAGTTTTAAATTTGCATATTAATTAAAGTAAAAAAAGTAAAAAAGTAAAAGGTAATATTGTGAAAAAAATTTTAATAGCAGAAGATGATGACACTAATTTTTTGATAATTTCTAAATTTATCAAAAAAGCACGAGGTTTTGAAGTTGAGAGAGCTCTGAATGGTAATGAAGTTATGTCAAAAATCACGAGTGAGCCAGAAAGTTTTTCTTGTATTTTGATGGATATCAAAATGCCACTTATGAGCGGTATAGATGCAACAAAAAAAATTAGAGCAAGTGGAAATAATATTCCAATTATTGCTCTAACTGCAGCTGCTATGTTTGGCGATAAAGAAATTGCTTTTGAATCTGGGGTAAATAACTATCTAACAAAGCCAATCGATTTTGATAAGTTATTTATCATTCTAGATGAAATATTTGCCCAATCATAAAAATCATAAAAATTAACATTAAACTATCGAAACATAATAATAAGTAAATACTATAAAATTAACAACAACATAAAAAGTTATGAATGTATGATGTAGTAATAATTGGGGGCGGGCAAGCAGGTTTGGCAGTAGGATATTATATTGCTAAAGCTTTTGAGAAAATTCTTGATAAAACAAAATTAAATTATGTGATTTTAGATGAAAACCCAAAAGCAGGTGGAGCTTGGCTGCATACTTGGGATTCTTTGACTTTGTTTTCCCCTACGAATAATAGTACTTTGCCTGGTTGGTTTATGCCCAAATCCAATTACGAATATCCAACAAAAGATGAAGTTATTGAATATTTGGCAAAGTACGAAGAAAGATACAAACTAAATATCATAAGAAATACAAAAGTATTAAGTGTAGAAAGTCAAAAAAGTGCAGATGATACTTGTTACATAATTAAATGTAGTGCAAATAATAGTAAGCATATAAATAATTCAGAATTTAAAACAAAATTTATAATAAATGCCACTGGAAATTTTAATAATCAATTTATACCATCTTACCCCAATATTGATAAATTCTTAGGAGAGATAATCCACTCTGCTCAATATCGTAATCCAATGGAATACTTAGGGAAAAAAGTTTTGATTGTTGGTGGTGCTAATTCTGCCGCTCAGATTTTGGCAGAGGTTTCGTTGGTAACAAATGTTAAATGGTCAACTTTAAATCCACCAATATTTTTGCCAGACGAGATTGATGGCAGAGATTTATTCAATTCCGCCACTGAGGTTTATAAAAGTAATACTGAAAAAAATAGTAATAATCTTAGTGTAGGATTTGGTAAAAGCTGGGGAGATATTGTATTGGTGCCAAGCGTAAAAGATGCAAGAAATAGAAATGTACTTAATTCATCTGGAAAAATAGTTGATTTTTATTCTAATGGTATTATATGGGAAAATGGCGACAAGGGAAAAAATGAATTTGAAGAATTTGATGTAGTGATTTTCTGTACAGGTTTTAAAAATAATCTTTTTCATCTGCAAAATATGCCAAATATATTTGATGAAAATGGAAAAGTAATTTTGAAGCAACGGGACTTTATTAAAGAACAAATTTTCGAGAGCAATAATTACCCTAATATATATTTTATAGGTTACGGTAATTGGACAGGGTTTGCTTCCGCTACTTTGATAGGAGTTGGTAGATTTGCTAAGTCATTAGTTGCTGATATTATCCAAAAACTGAATTAACTATATTATCAAACTGTTTTGTTTAAATATATCATTTAACTATTTTTTTAACTTATTATTAAAATTAAAGCTATTGAAAAAAGTTGCTATATTGGGTGGTGGAATTTCTGGAGTAGCTGCCACTGTAAAATTATTAGATTATTCAAACGATAATAATTCAAATGATAATAAATTTGAAGTTACATTATTTGAAGTAAAGTCTTACTTGGGTGGCAGAATAAATAGTTTTATTGATGTTAAAAGTGGCGATACTATAGATAATGGTCAGCATATAGCTATTGGAGCTTATAAACATTTTTTTGAGTTGCTTAAAAAATTAGAAACTTTTGACAATCTCACTCCACAACCATGTCTTGAAATAGATTATTTGGTAGATAATAGATACTATAAACTTAAAGCTTCCGAAAATAAAATTGCTAAATTATTAGATTTAGACCTGGCAATTGGATTACTCAACTTTAAATTATTGGATAATAAAGATAAATTACAAATTATAAAATTTGCATTAAATCTTAAGTTCCGCTTTGATTATTTAAAGAAAATCATACAAAAAAACAATATTACAAATGTATTAGATCTTTTTAATTGTGATATTAATTCTATTCAACAAACAGAAAATAGTATAAAGTACTTTTGGGAACCACTTTGTATAGCGACATTAAATACTGCTATTTCTACTGCTTCAATTACAGTTTTTTTGGAAGTATTAAAACAAGGTTTTTTTGCTGGAAATGAACTAAGTAAAATATATTTTTCACAAATTGGATTGGCAGAATTACTTAAACCATTTGAAAATTATAGTAAATATAATTACCATTTAAAATTAAATACAAA
Organism: Ignavibacteria bacterium; assembly: GCA_040383785.1. GTDB lineage: Bacteria > Bacteroidota > Ignavibacteria > Kapaibacteriales > UBA2268 > JBDNHS01. Next base: position 7,400 of record JBEICW010000054.1, read on the forward strand.
TATCATAAAAGTAGAATATGAAACCACTACCTCCAAAGTGCATATTTATAATAAAGATAATGAACTTTTTGAGTTTGATTATGTTATCTCTGCTCTTAATTATGATATATTTTTGAAATTATTTAAAGATAATTTAGAAAATAATGATAAAAAAAATCATAATTTTAACCAAATACAATCCTCGCCAATTTTGTCAATTTACTTATGGTTTGATATAGATTTTATCAAATATCCAATTGTGGCATTACCAAATAGTGCCTTACAGTGGATATTTAATAAAAGAATGATTGATACTTCTGTTTCAGAAAAAAAATATTCAGAAGGATTTTATTGTGTTACAATTAGCACTGCGGATAATATTCAGATAGATGGAAATGTAACTAATCTTATGGAGTTATCTAATAACGTAATAATAGAATTGGTATTAAATGAACTAAATACTCATTTGCCATATGCAGATAATAATATTGACATTAAATCACATTTATTACATTACAGAGTGATTAAAGAAAACAAAGCTACATTTTTATGCGCTGAAAATATTCATCACAAGAGACCTACAAATCCCAAAGTAAATGAATGGCTATTTGTCGCTGGCGATTGGGTAAAAAATGATTTTCCATCTACTATAGAAGGTGCTGTAATTAATGGAAATAAAGCTGCAGATGCCCTTAATAATTCGATTTATACAAAGTAAATTCTAAACACAAATTGTAAAAGCAAATTATAATTAATTTTAAAATAAAAAAGATAAATTTGTATGATAATATTGTTTTGCTTAAATTAAGAAATTAATTTTATCATACATTTTATTTATTTTGTAATTATGAAATTATTTGCTATATTTTTTAGTTGTTTACTTATTATAATATTGTGCTATAATACCAAAGCGAGTATTATTATCAATGAATTCCAACCATATCCAATAGACGAAGAACCAGAATGGGTCGAATTATATAATAATTCAGATAAATCTATCACTTTTGATAGTTTGCGGATTTTGGATAATAAAACATCTAAATTCGTTGGCAAAATCACTTTTTCACCAAACTCATATTATGTAATCACTAAAGATACAAATGATTTGAAGCAAAAGTTTCCTAATTTATTTTCAGATAAAAATAATAAACTTATAGAAATTAATTTCCCATCTTTAAATAATACCACAGATGAAATTAGAATTTATAATAGTAATAAACTTATAGATTCATTGTATTATGATATGAGACTTGGAATAAAAGGTGATAGTTTTGAAAGAATTTCGCCATTTCTAAATGCGAATGAAATTGGTAATCTTAAAACTAGCAGAAGCGCGAATGATGCCACACCATTAGAAATTAACAGTTGGACAAAAGTTGATTATGATTTGGAAATTGGATCACTTCAGGTCAAGAATACTTACCTTACAGACTTTACTTTTACATCAAATTTGGAAGTTTTGATTAATAATTTTGGCTTAAAAGATATTTTGGGAAGTAAATTAAATGTGAGCTTAATTTATAATAACGATATTACTTCTTTGATTGATTATGATGTTAATCCATTAACAGCTGGTAATAAACTAACTTTTAATTTAGATATTACAAATATAATTACACAAACAAATTTTGGTGGTTATCTTAAGTTTCGAGTAAGTATCACAAATGATTTAGACCAAAGAAAAGGAAATGACACTTTGTATCTTACACATTATATTTCATATAGAAAAGGTGCGTTGTTAATAAATGAATTTATAGTTGATGTAAATAATGATGTTATTTTAAAAGATAGTTCTTCTCAAAATATTGAAAGCAAAATAATGGGTGAATTTATAGAATTATATAATAACTCAATATTTGATATAAATCTCAAAAATTATTCAATAGATGATGCTTCGAGTTATGAATCTAATGCTGGTATTAAAATTGAAAAAGACCTAATAATCAAACCTAAAGAATTTGCGGTTGTAACTTGGGATAGTGCGTTTTTTAAATCTTTTGATACTTTGCGTTATTCTAATAATTTATATTTTGTACAAAAACCGAGTTTTAATCTAAATATCACTTCCGATAATATAATATTGAGAGATGAGTTTTTGAATGTGATGGATAGTGTTAGTTATAGTTCGAAATGGAACTCTAATATTTTCAAATCAACAAAAAATTTGAGTTTAGAACGAATTAATCCAAATGGTGATAGCAATGATGAAATAAATTGGTCAACTTGTTTAGATTTATTAGGTGCTACACCTCTAAATAAGAACTCAATTTCCATTGATAATAATACGTCTATAAATAATATTGATATTTCGCCCAATCCATTTTCTCCTAAAATTGGTGGAATAAATTCAAATTGTAAAATTAGTTTTAACTTTAATTTTCAATATGCAAATATTACAATAAGAATATTTGATTTGTATGGTAATTTGATGACTAATGTAATAGAAAATAGAGCATTACCTAGCAGTTATACAATTATTTGGGAAGGGACCGGAAATAATGGGAATATTTTGCCTGTAGGTGCTTATGTAGTTATGGTAGAAGCTACCGATAACGTCTCTGGCGACGTACAACAATTAAAGAAACTAATAGCAATTGGAGAATAACTTCAATCTATTTAAAATTAGCAATAATAAAAAGTAATTATCAATAGTAAAAATAACAAGATACAAAAATGAATGGAAGTCAAACAATAGATTATGTTATACCTATAATTTCACAAATGTTCATAGGACCACTTATGCTTGCCATAAGTATTGTTTTTTGGAAGTTCCCACCAAAAACCATTAATAAAATTTATGGATATAGAACCAAAAAGTCAATGTTAAACCAAGAAAATTGGGATTTTGCAAATAAAGAATTTGCAAAATTATTTATGTTGGGTAATGTATTTACAATTATCACTCAGATTGCAACAACCTTAATTTATGACCACCTCACAGGAATTGCCTGCGGTATTTTTTGTCTTTTGACAATGTTTTTAGTGTCATTTTTAAGAGTAGAATCTGAATTAAAAAAATGGTAAATGTAATAAAAAATAATTTAATCTTTATTCAATTGTAATTATTTTCAAATTAATTTGAATAATACTAGATTTTATTATATTTAAATTTCAATGAATATAAAATTGTGCAATTAAATACAAATCTATTTGTTTTTTTTTGTAAATTGTGGATTTACTATTATACAAAATTGTTAATTTATTTTTTTTACTAGCATTATTATAAACATTTAATCATTAAACTTGTGATTAATTAATTGTTTCAATTAATTACTTAAATTAATATTATATAATTCATAATTATAAATGTCTGCAAAAATATTATATTCAAAAGAACAAATTATTTTAAGTACTTATGACTTAATCTCCAAAGAAGGCTGTAATAATCTTACTGCAAGAAAGATTTCAAGTCATTTGAAAGCTTCTACCGCACCTATTTATAATTGCTTTGCCTCTATTGATGAATTAATTGAAGAATGTTTGCTACTTGGCGTAAAGAATCTAATAGAATTTACAAATATAAAATTTTCAGATAGATTATTTCTGAATATGGGAATAGGAATTATAACATTTGCACGTAACAATAGTAATATTTACAGTGCAATTATGCTGGACAAAACATTCTTTAAAAAGACCACGAGTGTAGAAATAACAAAACTAATGCAACAGGCAAAAGAAGACCCAAGATTTGTAAATATATTAGATGAAGATTTAGAAGAGATGATGCAAAAAATGTGGACGTTTATTTTTGGATTAGCTACTATGGCAAGTTTGGGTTTGAGAGACGATTTGGATGATGGCGAGATTATGAATAAACTACTTAGTACTAGTGCGATTGTAGTTGGTGAAGCTTTGGAACACGTCAAAATCAAAGAAGATAACCCACTTTTGTAAATTATTTATAAATTGTTATAACAAATTGTTACAACATCTTGTTACAACATCTTGACTAATATAGCAACTTATATAATTATATTACGTAAGTTTGTTATGTAATATACAACACAATTATATTTTTTAGTTGCAAATTTATTCAGTTTAACTTAAATTGTATTTTGAATGTTAGATAATATTAAATATTTAAAAATAATAATAGTAGAGATTCTTTTTTTTTATAACAAAAAGACACAATAATAAAATTCAATCTTAAAAAATAAGAAATTTAAAAGAGGTGTAAAATGAATTCAAAATTAAATATTTTTCTTAGCAGTATCTCAAAACTAATGTGTGCGTCTATAGTTTTCGTATTAATCTCATTACCATCATATTCTCAAGAAGAAATGATGGAAGAAGAAACTCCAACTAAAGTAGAGAAAAAAGAAGAAGAAAAGAAACAAGATGATATAAATGATGATTCAAAAGAAAAAGTAAATGAAAAACTTAAATTTTTTAAAGAAAAGTATGAATTTGCA
>JBEICW010000055.1:0-11694 GCA_040383785.1 Ignavibacteria bacterium
ACCTGAGTAGTAGAAAGTGAACTATGACCCAACATTTCGCTGACCGAATTAATATCTGCTCCATTATCCAATAAATGAGTTGCAAAAGTATGTCTAAGTGTATGTGGGCTTTTTTGCTTAGTTTCGGTTATTCCTTTCATCTTTTTATTCACTATAAAATATGCACTATTCGCAGAAAGAGCTTTGCCTTTTGTATTTACAAAGAGTGAATATTCAGTCGCTAATGCTATTTCATTTCTAATTTTTAGATAAGTTTTAATTGAATTAATAGCAGACTTTCCAATTGGAACAATCCTTTCTTTATTTCCCTTACCCAATACTTTTAATGTATTTGAATTTAAATTTATATCAACAATTTTAAGCTGCAAAACCTCATTTACCCTAAATCCACCAGAATAAATTAAGTCGATTAATGCTTTATCGCGAATAGAAAAATTGTCATCTGAATCTACATCAAAAGTTTCAAATAAATTAGTCATTTCATTTTTAGTTAAAAATGAAGGTAGTTTTTTCTCTTTTTTGGGTGAAGAAATTGAAGATGTAGGATTTACTTCGATTATCTCTTTTTTTCTGAGAAATTTAAATAATGATTTAACCGCAGAAAGTTTTAATCTAAGTGAATTTTTCTTTAGTCCTTTGTCATTCAAATACCCCAAAAAAGGTCTAATGTCGTTAGGTTTGATTTGATTTACTTCTGGAATATAGCCATAGTCATTTTCAAAATAATCAATAAAATTAATTAATGTATGATTATATGATATAATTGTATGCTCAGAAAATGCTTTTTCATTTTTGCAATAATTTATAAAATTATCTATAGCTATTTCTAATTTCATTGTGTTTTAATTTTAACTAATGTTGGTTATTTTCTTTTCTAATAAGACGCATTAGCAATTTAAAATAAAATTTTATTATTAAATAAATTAATTCGTCAATAAAATTAATTGCAAAAAATGAGCCAAGTAAAGATATTTTTTGCAAAAATTTATTATATGTCTAATAAATTTGTTAAATTGAAAAGTCAAATTATGTCTAAAAATTAATTTTAAATATAAATATAGATTTTAATGTATAGGAATTGGTTTATGGAAAACTTTAGCAAACGATATAATCAACAATACTTAGTGTTTTTTATAGTATTTTTCTTGTTTTTTAGCAAGTCGGTAGTCAAATCACAAGATAGTTATGTTTTTCCAGATATAGCGGCACCTGGTATGGTAACTTATTTTGAAATAGTTGCAAAAGCAAATGATAATTCATTTTTTGGTAATGATGGCTTTTCATTAAATAATCCAAGTAGTAATGTGAGTATAAGAATAACTCAACAAACTCCAGCTGGAGCTAATTTAGTACAATTCGGACCTATTTCGGTCAGTTGGACTGGAAGACTTTTATCAAGTTATGTATTTGTAAATCCAGACGTAAACCCAAAAGATTGGGATTGGGAACAAAGTGGAACATTTGTGATTTTTGAAGTATTAGTTGGTGGAGTTAGAGTTTCGGAATATAGAATTGATATTGTAAAACCATTTCCATTCGGTGATAAATCATTAAATGCGGAAAGTATTTTGGGTCAGGGACAATTAGGCAGACGTTCTAGACGTGGTGCTATGATAGTGGATTCTATGGTATTGGGAAATAAAGCATATACAGTTTCAAGAAATGATATCGATGCAAGTTTACCTGGCAATCAAGCATATTTACCATTTACCTTAATTTCTAAAGGACCAATAAGAGGAACAGGGGCAAATTCAGAAATCAATGTAAATGCTTCTTCGTTAAATGGTGGCGTAGGTGGCGGTGGTGGTGCTGGTAGTTTTTGCGATGTATTTTTTGGAGCATCGGGAAATGGCACCAAAGGCGGTGATGGTTTTACTGGTGGTGGACCTGGTGGACAAAATGGAACTTTGGGTTCGCCAGATGAAAGAAAGGAAAGTGGTATTGGAACAGGTGAGATGATTGAACCAAATAATGTTGGTGGATATTCTATAAATGGTATTAAAGGTGGTAGTTCAGACTTATCTTATGAAAGTTCAGGTGGAGGCACAGGTCATCCATTTGGACTATCAGGTGACGGTTGTAACGACGGAAATAATTGCAATACAGTTGGTGGCATTGGTGGAGGTAGTGGATATAGACAAGTTTCTGTCGGGGGTAGTGCAGGGCATGCAACAGATGGTCTAAATTCAGGAGGAGCTTCTAATACTGGTGGTAAATCCTATGGAAATGTTATGGGAGTCCCTTTGGCAGGTGGTTCAGGTGGTGCGGGTGGTAATCCACAAGGTGCTGGTTGTGCAGGAGTTGGAGGTGGCGGCGGTGGTGCAATTAGAGTTCAAGCAATGAAAATTGAAAATGTAAAGATTTTGGCAAATGGGGCAAGTGGTGGCAATGGTAGTGCTCCAGTTATCAATGGTGGAGCTGGGTCTGGAGGATTTATTGATTTTCATACCAAACTTAGTTTTAATTCTGTTTCAGTAGAAGCAAAGGGTGGTACAAACGGTGGAAACGGTAGAGTTAGATTTAATACTTTATCTAATGCTGGAGTAAATCCATTGTTTATTTCACCTGCTGGTAGTACTTATAATGGATTTAGCATAGATTCAACTACGTATTTATCTCAAACCAAAACTAAAATTTATGGCTCTGCTAATTTACTGGATTTGCAAAATGGAAGAATAAATTTATATCTTAAACACGGTAATAGAGATTGGGGTGGTTTAGGCAAACCAACTGCTGTTGGTGCTTTTGGGAAATGGGAATTTGAAATAGATTTAACACCATACAAAGCTGATATAACTAATACTGATAAGTATTTTTATTTAGCAGGTTCTTTGGATATTAGCTCACCTTCGACAACTCAATATAAAGTAGAACCGAGAGTAGTGTTTTCACAATCAGGTGCTAATGTTCTGATTGCAGATTTGCAACCAGAGTTATTAACTGAAAAAAGACCTACCAAAAAAATAGTTGGTTGTGGTGATGAGGTAATAATTGATTCACTTTGGGCTACAAATATTGGTGAAGGAAGTTTGAATGTAGAATTAGTGAATTCATGGGTAAATGGTAATCAAGGCTTTAGTATAGTAAATTTAAATCCCAATGGACAAATCCCAATAAATCCCAAAGATTCTATAAGAATTAAATTCTCTTTTGATACTAAAGGCAAAACTAATGGTATTTATAGAGATAGTTTGTTGATATATACAAATTTAAAAAGTAATAATGGTGTAAGATATCTATTAGTAGAAATAGATTATAGTAAATATGCTTTGGATATTACTGATATGAATAATAAATCCATAGATACATTAGATTTGGGTACAATTTGCAAAGGTGATGTAGCAAAAGGTAGCATAAAATTAGTAAATAAATCTGGTGGCAATATAACTTTAATACCTGCCATATTAAGTGTAAATTTAAGTGAATCAGGTTTTACTATTGGTAATTTTGTAAATAATGGAACTCAAACAATTGAATTACAAATTCCAAATACTAACTTTACAACTGCTACCGATGGTTTAGTAGGAGTATTTAGTGTCTTTAATGACAAATGTCCTGATGTATTAGATTCTGTAATTGTAAAATTAGTAATATCAGAAACCAAACTTTCTTTAGTTGATGCTGCTGATTTAGATTTTGGAGATGTAATTGTTGGAAAGGCAAAAACTCAAACTATACGAATTAAAAATGACGGTCCTTCTGATGCCTATTTAGATGCAAATATGTCTATAACTGCTCCATATTCAGTAATTACCACAAGACCAATACTGCCAGTGACATTGAAAAAAGATGAGATTATAGAAGTAGATGTTACTTTTTCGCCAACTGCTACTGGTCGATTTGATTTGTTGAGTATAATCAGTTCTACTAATAATGGTTCAGGTAATAACATTGCTTGTAGTGGGGATTTGGAATTGCCAATTACTGGTGTGGGAGTTAATTCCAACTTTGAATATATAAAAGAATTAGATTTTGGGAATGTATTGGTATGTTCACCAAATAAAGATAGTGTAATTACTATTAAAAATAAAAATAATAAAAAAGTAAAATTTACAAGTATTACAAATGAAGGTAATGACCCAACTTTATTTTCTGCGGTATTAATTAGTGACCCAAATAAAGAATATGGATTAGATGAAGAAATGCAATTTAGAGTTACATTTAATTCTAATTCTCAGCCATTGGGTTTCAAATCTGCATTAGCTAATTTTTTGATTACATTTGTTGAAGATGCAAGTACAACGGTTTTATCTATAGGATATAGGATATAGAGGTACAATAGAAGGACTTGAAACTATCACAATTCCAAATAACCAATTAGATTTTGGTGATATTGCTATGGGAGTTACTGCTGGTCCTCGAAAAGTAAAAATTAAAAATACTGGTAAATTAACGAGAACATATTCATTCACAAATAATGACCCTGAAATTACAATTACACCAAGTAACTTTACTTTGATTCCAGATGAAGAAATTGATTTAGATGTTTCAGTATTGGTTAAAACTGAAGGAGTATTTACTAAAAATGCAACAATTAAAGACAATGATTGCAATTTGACATTTGACTTGGTAATTATAGGTAAATCAATTGCAAGTGAAGTGGCGATAAGTCCTATGAATTTGGACTTTGGTATTAAAAGCCCTTGTATGACTGAAACTCAAGAAGTTGAAATTACTAACAATGGACAAATTGGAGTAACTTTTGTAAAAGCTGAAATAGTTGGAACAAATGCCGATTTGTTTTCTATTAATCCACCGGTTGTAAATAATTTTCCACTTGGTGCAGGTGATAAGTTGCCACGAAATATTGCTTTTACAAATCCTACTAAACAATTAGGTACATTTACCGCAGAATTAAAAATTACAATGTTAGAAAATGGAGTTGAAATAGTTTATACAATTCCACTGTCTGTAAAGGTAAATACTGGGTTTGAAGCATCGCCAATTAATACCACGACAAATGAACTTGAGTTAGATTTCGGAGATGTGGTAGTAAATCAAACCAAAAGTTTAGAAGTGAAATTAGAAGCTACAGAAAATTGGAATATAGTTACTCGTAATGCAGTTCCAACTACTCCAATATCATTTATTTATAATATGGTAAATCTTGAAAATGCAACTATTGTACCAGGCACGCCTTTAAATTGGAATGTTGATTTTACTCCAAATGCTGTAGGTACTGTTACTGGGCAAATTACATTAGTATATAGATTAAATGGTGACCCTAATTGTGAAGAGCAAATTATAATTTATCTGAAAGGTAATGGTAAACCGGCATCAAAAGTTAGTTTGTCTCTGACAAATATGACATTTGACCCAACTGAAAATGAAGTGAAAATCCCTGTATTTAGTAGAATTACAGATGGATTAACAAATGTAAATAATATTAAATTTGATACGCTTGCAATTAGTTATAATTATACTCAATTTTGTCCAAAATCGGTAGAAAACGGGATTATAATAAATTCTGAAATTACAGACTTAGCAAATAATAGAGCTACTACTTATTTTTATTCAAATATAATTAATTTGGATACTATTTCCCAAAATGTAGTTAGTTTGGTAGGCACACCAATGCTCGGAAATATTGTTAAAGATTCTGTAAAAATAGAATATGCAAAATTTGACAATGAGACATTAATTGGTGAGAAAATTATATCAAATGGAAGCATAGAAACCAAAGTATGTACTGAAGGTGATGAAGTAAGATTACTCACAAATTCAACACCAATGAAATTATCAATTGAAAGCAATAATGATATTGTTAGATTAAATTGTCAAACTATAGAATTAGGAAATCAATCTTTGGATATTTATAGTCTAACAGGTGAATTAGTATATTCTAATAAATGGGAATATAGATTAGGAATGAATAGTTTATTTAGTTTTGACATAGATAAAAATAAATTTAGTTCTGGATTGTACATAGTTAAGTTTAGTTCAACCAATAGGTTTAAAATACTAAAAATATCTATTTTAAGATAAACACAAGATAAATTGAAGATAATTTAAATTCAATTTTAATACCATTTTAATAGTCACTTTTTCAATTATCAATTAAAAATTCTTATCAAATTTTATCATGAAAATTAATCTTTTAAAATACTTAATAATTGCGATATTATTGAATACATCAGTAATGATTAACACTACTTATTCTCAAAGTAAAAAGCAAAAAACTATAGAATTGACCGATAAGCCAGCATTATATAAATTTGGTATTTATGGTGGTTTTAATGTGAATTTTCATAGTAGTGATTTTACACAATTACCTGGGGTACCAAATTGTTGTAATAAGTTTGAATCTGCAACTGGTGATGGAATTTCTATAGGGGGTATATTTGATTATACTTTAAGTGAAAATTCTGGATTAGATATTCGTCTTGGATTTTCGACTTTGGGTGCTGCCTACGAAGTGGGAACAAGTATAGGTAATACTTGGGTAAAAGACCCAAATTCGTTAGATACAAACAGCGTACAAATAGCAAGTGCACTTGTAAATCATAATTTAGTAGCAAGGATTTCAAATATTGTTCTTTTACCATCTTATAGATATAGTATTAGTAAATTAAATCTGCTTGGTGGCTTGAGATTAGGATATGTGAGTTCTTCAAGTTATGAGCAATCTGAAGTATTATTATCACCCGAAAATGTAGTTTTTGAAAATGGCAAACTTTCCAGAAATATTTATGTTGGAAATGAAATTCCGGATATTACTTCTATGATGTTTGGTATTAATTTAGGTGTTAGTTATGATTTGGCATTTAATCAAAAGTTAATCGTTGCCCCTGAAGTTAGATATGAAATGAATTTTAATAATGTAAATTCTCAAAGTTGGAAAATAAATACGTTAATTGTAGGTGCCTCAATCAAATATCCAATTTATGAAACCATAGAGCCAGAGCCATTACCTATCAAAGAAGAAACTATATTTAATAGAGATACATTATTAGTTTATGATGCAAAGGTAAAATCAGAACAAGTGATTTTGTTGGATAAATCAGAAACAAATGAAGAAATAGAAACTGAAGACTACTTATTAAAACAAAAAACAATTACTGAAAAGTATCAAAAAACACTGCCTAAGGTAATAAATTTAGCTTGTGATATGGAAATTTATGGAATTTTATCTGATGGAACTAAACAAGCAACACCTACCTTGATAATTGAGGAAACTGAAGTAATAGAGAGTTTTCCAGTACTGCCGCAGGTCTTTTTTAAAGAAAATAGTGCTGATTTGACTATGACAGGACTAAACTTATTGCAACCATTAGAAGTAGAAAGGTTTGATGCACAAAAATTAGATAAGTCAACTCTTAAACTTTATGAAAATATGCTAAATATCATTGGTTATAGAATGAGATTTAACCCAAAAGCAAATATAAAAATCATTGGTACAAATAAAAATAAAGGGGTGGAGACAAACAACCAAGAATTGTCTAATAATAGAGCAATTGCAATTAAAAAATATTTAGTTGAAACTTGGCAAATTAATGAGAAAAGAATTGATGTAATCAAAAGAAACTTACCACAAAACCCAGGGAATTCAAATATAGTTGAAGGTGAAATTGAAAACCAAAGAGCTGAAATCTATAGTGATGATTTTGAAATATTAAAGCCAATAAATATTACAACTTTAGAAAAATCATCTAATCCACCAACATTGGCAGTAAAACCTATTATAACAAATGATGTTGGAGAAGAAAATACAGATAATTCACATGATAATTCAATTAACAATGTAGTTTGGAACGTAGAAATTTCACAAAATAGCAAATTGCTAAGACGAAGTACTTCTGATTTGGAAAAAGATGGAGTTTATGACTGGAATGTATTAGACGAACCAATCCCAATGCTTGAAAATCCAATTGAAGTTAAATTAGATGCAAAAAATGAATTTGGTGGTATTTGCTCCAAAACGTCATCTATTGAAATCAAACAATTAACTATCAAAAAGAAAAGATTTGAACTTAAAGATGATAATCGAATTGAAAAATATGCTCTGATAGTATTTGATTTTGACCAATCAAAATTAACAGAACAGCACAGAACAATTTTGAAAGAAATTAAATCTAAAATTGAACCAAACTCAAAAGTCAAGATATTGGGTTTCACCGACAAAATAGGTGAAGAAGATTATAATGAAAATTTGGCAAAAAGAAGAGCCGAAGAAGTGCAATCATATCTAAATGTAGCTGCAGATAAATTAGAATTAAAGGCGATTGGTAGCAAAGAATTACTTTATGATAATAGCACTCCACAAGGTAGAGCATTTTGTAGAACAGTAATAATTGAGATAGAAACTCCAGTAAAAGAGTAATTTTGAGGACTTTGCACCGATTTAATGAAATATTAAAAAAAATAAAAAAAAATAAAAAAAAAGTTACATCTTACTGTAACTTTTTTTGCTTTCATCTTGTTATAGTATATATAAAGCATACAAAGTTTTAGAAAGTAATTAGAAAGCATTTGGAAAAGTGTTTAAATAAAGGTAAAATTGCCAAAAAATTTAGAACATATTGACTGTAATATCCATTCGGAAGAAAAGATAAATATAGAAAATAAATCAGAGTTAGGTATGGATTTAGGTATCAGTAACTCTGATATTAACTCTAATATTTTATTTAACGATTTATCTAACGATTTATTAGATGAATTGCTAGATAATCATTCTGATTCTTTTAAATCTGAAGTATTGATTACAGAAGAGAAACTCGAAGTACCAATTGAGGTAATCGAAGCATTTTGTGAGGGTGGTCAAGATGCTTTTAAGTTTATATATCGTAAATTTAGCCATAGAATATTAAAATTTTGCTACAAAGTTCTAAATAATGATGAAATTGCAAATGACATAATGCAAGAAATATTTGTGAAAGTTTATGAAAAAAGAAATCAATTTCACGGTACAAATTTTAAAGCTTGGATATATACAATTGCTAAAAATCAATGTATAAACCAACTAAGAAAAAAACGTACATTTGTTGAATTAAAAGAAGATTTAAATTTGGGATATATACCACAAAATAGAGATTTTTCATTGCAAAATTTAATTGAAAGTGCATTAGCAAAACTGCCAATTGAATATAGAGAAGTACTTATTCTAAAAGATTACGAAGACTATAATTATAACGAGATATCTGAAATGTTAAATATAGAAGTAAATTTGGCTAAGGTTAGAGTTTTTAGAGCAAGAACCGCTCTTAGAAAAATATTAGAACCTTTTCAGAAGGAAATAAATGAATTTAGATGATAAAAATATTTTTAACGAATTAAATAATCAAAATAATTCAAATTCAAATTATTCAAACTCAAATAATTCAAACTCAAATTATTCAAAGAATAAACCAACTAAAAATGATATGAATAATCGTAGTAATAATTTTGGTTTGGGAAATGAGGAAGTTATGGATTTTGAACTTTCTTATGTGGATTATTTAACTTCACAATACATTGACGCTGAATTAAGTTTTAGCGAAGATGCGGAGTTGCGTGAATTGATTGCTAAAGATGAAAAATCAAAAACAGCATTTGATTCATCTGTAGATATATTTTTGGCAATCAAAAAAGAAAATGCAACATTAGAATTAAATAATGACTTATTTAGCAAAAGTAATTTAGATAAAACCGAAGATTTATTGATGAGTAAATTATTCGGTAATGATGTGATATTTGCTGAAACAAATGATAAAAATGATTCTTTAAAAGAAAATAAAAAAGAAAATGAATATAAACCATTAGTATTTGAAAATATAAGTATATATGCAAAAGATGTAGAGTCCGTAAATGCAGAATTAGATATTGACACAAAAACAAATACACCAAAAATATTACAATTAAATAATGAAAATGTAAGCAATGTAATTGTAAATAATGTTAAAAATTATTTTAGTCAAATAAATATTAGAAAATTTGCTGCAGTTGCTGCTTGTTTGATGATATTTTCAATTTACAATATCTCAGAATTTAAAAATGAATTGGGAATTACTTCGTTTGCAAGTATAGATATGGAAATGAAGTATAATGATAATGATAATGAAGATGTAAATGAAAATGTTAAAGAAACGATAAAGTTAGCAAATAGACAATCAAAAGCAAACAAATCAATAGCTTCTAATAAGATTAATTTTAATAAGTTTAATTCTACCAACAATTCAAAATCTGATATATATTTAGTTTCGGCTAATGGGCCAATTAATAAAAATGAATTAAATGTAAGTAATTCTGAAAGCACTCAAATAGAAAATAACAACTTACAAAGTAGTTTAATAGCTGCAAATGCAGACGTAATTAATAATACTAATGAAATAATAGCGGACAATAAGATTAATAACCCAATAATTGAAAATTCTCTTGAAAATCAAATTATTGAAAATCAAATTATTGAAAATCAAATTATTGAAAATCCGATTAATAACATCAACAACTCAAAACCTAACTTAATTAGTGTTTTAGATAATAATTCTTCAAATGTAAAATTGAATTATTATGAGCCAAGTTACTTGGCAACTGAAAAACCAAAATTAAATGCAAAAATTACTTCGTCTATGAGTAATGAATTTAACAATAGTTTTTTTGCTGAAAAACACAATGCTGAGGTAACTCACTATGCTCAAAGTATTGCTTTTGGGATTGATGAAAATACTGATTTTGGATTTGAATTGGGTTATAGTGACTTGAACTTTGATGACAAAACAAATTTGAAAATTACTAAAGAAATACCAAACCCTACTCCTGGTTCTAATTTAAAAACTTATACTACAATCATTGTTCCTGTAGAGCTTAGAAAAAACTACTCATTATATTGGGCAATGGGATTTATGGAAAGTAAAGTTGTAAATATTGCTGGGATAGATTTATTGGGTAGAGTTGGTTTGGGACTTTCTAATGATGGCTTACAATCTTATCTAAGACTAAATTCGAGATATGAATTGATAACAAACCTATATATTAATTTGGGTGTTGATTCACGTTATATGAGTGTAAACTTACCTTTGTATGTTAATACTGAGAATATCAGAAATACTTCTTCTTTCTCAATTAACTATGGAATCCAATATAAATTTTAATTTATAATACTTATATTTTACAATTGAAATTAAATTAAAAATAACAAGTACATGTATACCTAAATTAAATTTTAAACTTATAAATAATAAAAATAAAAAAAATACCTAAAACTGTTGTAAATTTGGCTAATTTCTAAATTATGGAGAATAATTACAAAATATCAAAAAAATCAAGAAAAAATATTAACAATTGAAAAAAAAGTTAAATATATAACTAATTGATAATGAATAAGATAAGATTTAGTTGCAAAATTACATTCGGAAAAAGTTAAGAAAACTTTACACTTTTTCAAAAATTATTCTTATTTTTGATGTTTGGTAAGACTATTTTATATAAATTGTGGTTCAAAATTACATATTTCGAATTTATTTTATTTGTTTTGATGTTTATTTTAAATTATATTAAAAATAATTCATAAAAATTAAGGTTTCATTTATAGTATATTTATAAAAATTATTTTTCATACGGAGGACTTATGAATAAATTACGTACTAAGTTTCTTTTTGTTTCAGGTCTATCACTTTTTTTATTTTCTAACCTAACAAATGTATTCTATGCTGAAAGAGATTACGGTGCAGAAAAGTTTGAAAAAATAAATAAAAAATTCAATACTTTAAAAAATCCAAA
>JBEICW010000056.1:0-11501 GCA_040383785.1 Ignavibacteria bacterium
ATTTTGGACTTTTTGTTATGGTATTTATTTATACCAATTGCTACCGAAAACTCTTCAGATAATTTGATGTTAACTTTGATGTTAACTTCTGCTTAATTTTTTGTAATTTGTATGTTATTTAATGCCAAATATTAAATATTATTTTTAGAACTTATAAATTACATAATGACATTTGAAAACCTAAATCTAATTGAGCCAATTTTAAAAGCTGTAAAATTAGAAGGATACACCACTCCTACCCCTATCCAAAACTTAGCTATACCTATAGTTTTAAATAAAAAAGACTTACTTGGAATTGCACAAACGGGAACAGTAAAAACTGCTGCCTTTTCTATTACAATTATACAAATGCTTCATCAAAATGAAAAAAGCATTAATTTCAAAAATCGCAAAATTAAAGCACTTATACTAACCCCTACTCGTGAATTGGCAATTCAAGTTTATGATAGCGTGAAAACATATAGCAAATATACTAATTTACGCTCTGGAGTTCTGATTGGAGGAGTTAATCAATTTTCGCAGGTAAAAGAATTAGAACGTGGTGTTGATATTTTGATTTCTACCCCTGGTAGATTGCTCGACTTAATCAACCAAAATTATGCAAATATCAATAGTGTTGAGTATTTTGTAATTGACGAAGCTGATAGAATGTTGGATATGGGTTTTATCCATGATGTAAAAATGATTGTAGCAGAATTGCCAAAAGATAGACAAACACTATTTTTCTCGGCTACTATGCCCGATGAAATTGCAAAATTATCAAGTTCTATACTCAAAAATCCAGAAAAAGTTGAAATCGAACCAAAAGTTAAAACTGCCGAAAAAGTTAGCCAATCGGTGTATTTTGTGGATAAAGGCAATAAAAAAGCATTACTTGTGGACATACTAAAAGAAGTGAATACAGATAGAATTTTGGTATTTACACGCACAAAACACGGTGCTAATAATTTAGTTCAGACATTAGAAAAAAACAAAATCCAAGCACAAGCAATACATAGCGATAAATCGCAAAATGCAAGACAGACTGCACTAAATAACTTCAAAGCCAAAATTACTAAGGTATTAATTGCGACCGATATTGCTTCGCGTGGAATTGATATTGATGATTTGAATTTGGTAATCAATTACGATATTCCTAATATACCTGAAACTTATGTGCATAGAATTGGTAGAACAGGCAGAGCTGGTGCTTCGGGTCATTCGATTTCATTCTGTGATGCAGAAGAAAAAGAGTATCTTGATGAAATTCAGCACTTAATTGGGCAGGAAATCCCAGAAGTAAAAAATCCAAATTATGTATTTACAGGTGAAAAAGCATCAAAATCTCCAAACGGAAAAATTGATAGAAGACACTCTAAAAATAGAGGTAATTCTCATACAAATGCAACAGTTAGAATAGCAACAAGCGAAAAACCAAGAAGCAACTCACGTAACGCAAACAACAAAAAGAAAGCACAAGGAAACGCAACTAATAGCTCAAGTCAAGCAAGAAGAAGAAGGTAGGAATATTAAATTTGGCTTTTATTCGTTTTTATCTTAGAATAATAAAGTAAATTAAAAATAAAAAAAGGAAGAAATGGCTACTAAAGCTTATGGCAATTATGCCCCAGAAAAAGACTTAGAACTAATCGAAATTGAACGTAGAGAAGTAAAACCAACTGATGTTGAAATTGATATTTTGTTTTGTGGGATATGCCACTCCGACTTGCATACTGCTCGTAATGAATGGGGCGGTGCTTCATATCCAGTAGTTCCTGGCCACGAAATTGTTGGTAAAGTTACCAAAGTTGGCGAAAATGTCAGTAAATTCAAAGTTGGGCAAATTGTTGGTGTTGGGTGTTTAGTTGATTCTTGTCAGCATTGCGAAAATTGCAAAAATGACTGGGAACAATTCTGCTTAAATGACAAAACATTTACTTACAATTCGGTGGACAAAAATTTAGAAGGAAAAATGACTTATGGCGGTTATTCCGAAAAAATCGTTGTTGACCAAAACTTTGTATTAACTATTCCAGAAAACTTAGATTTGGCGGCTACTGCACCGTTATTATGTGCGGGAATTACAACTTATTCGCCACTAAAACGCTGGGGTGCTGGTCCAGGCAAAAAAGTTGGTGTAGTTGGGATTGGTGGATTGGGTCACATGGCTATCAAAATCGCAAAAGCAATGGGTGCATACGTAGTGGTATTTACCTCTACTGCCGCAAAAACTCAAGATGCAATGAGATTCGGAGCCGATGAAGTAGTGCTTTCGTCTAATGTAGAGCAAATGGCTAACTCAATGAATTCTCTTAATTTAATTATAGACACCGTTTCTGCACAACACGAAATTAATACATATTTGCAATTATTAAAAGTAGATGGAACATTGGTATTAGTTGGTGCACCATCAGAGGCATTACCAGTATCAGCATTTAGCTTGATTGGTGGTCGCAGAAATTTTGCTGGGTCGTTAATCGGTGGTATTGCCGAAACTCAAGAGATGTTGGACTTCTGTGGCAAACACAACATAGTTTCAGATATCGAATTAATCGGCGTAAATGACATAAATAACGCCTACGAAAGACTATTAAAAAGTGATGTTAGATATAGATTTGTAATTGATATAGCAAGTTTGAAGAATTAAGAATTGAGATTAGAATAAATAAAAATGGCTATCAAATTAGGTTTTGGTAGCCATTAATATTGCTTATTATTACGCAATATATACATAATATACTTGCTACTAAGTCGTCTTATAATCCACAAAAAGATTCATCTATTCTTTTGATAGTTCTTTGAAGAAACCCCTATCTAAATCTTTCCCCAAAATGGAAAGACTTTAAGAAAATAAAAAAACAAGCAAAAAATCGTGAAATATCGTGAAGTTTTTAATAAAAACAAGCAAAAAATCGTGAAATTCTTAAATTTGTAAATTTTGTGTATTAAAACTATGTGTTTTCAATGTTAAGATTCTTTTGTTTTAATTTATCCAAATCCAAAAAAAAAGCAGGTCATATATATATATTTAACCTACTTTTTTGTTTCTTTTATAATATTCTATCAAATGTGATTAATTAAATACACTTTTGATTTGAGTAGAAGCGTCATTAAAGTTACTAGCAACTAAGAATTTCATACCTGAATTTTTCAAAGTTTCAGCACCTTCTTCTGCTCTTGTTCCGTCTAATCTTACGATTACTGGCAAATCAACTTGAATTGTTTTTAATGCTTGAACGATACCATCAGCAACTTTGTCGCATCTAACGATACCACCAAAAATATTGATAAATACTGCTTTTACATTTTCATCACTTAACATAATTCTAAATGCGTTTGCAATTCTATCAACATTTGCCCCACCACCTACATCCAAGAAATTAGCAGGAAATCCGCCAGACTCCTTAATCATATCCATAGTCGCCATCGCAAGACCAGCACCATTAACCATACAACCAACGTTACCGTCTAATTTGATGTAGTTTAAGTTATATTTAGAAGCTTCTACTTCTAATGGCTCTTCTTCATCAAAATCTCTCAATTCAGCAAATTCTGGATGTCTAAACATTGCATTATCATCAAAATCTACTTTTGCATCTAAGGCAATGATTTGATTATCTTTAGTTAAAACCATTGGATTGATTTCTAGCATTGAACAATCTAAATCCAAATAAGCAGTAACTAATTTATTGATAAAACTTATGAAGTTTTTGTAAGCATCACCAGTTAGACCCAAACCAATTGCCAATCTACGAGCTTGGTAACCTTGGAAACCAATATTTGGATTAATCCACTCTTTCAAAATTTTCTCAGGAGTATGCTCAGCAACGTGTTCGATTTCCACGCCACCTTCAGTAGAAGCCATAATCATATTTTGACCAGTGCTTCTATCCATCAACATACTTAAATAAAATTCTTTTTCAATTGCAGCTCCGTCTTCAATCATCATACGGCGAACAATAGCACCAGTTTCGCCAGTTTGGATAGTAACTAATCTATTGTTAAATGTAGCTGATGCTAAATCATATACTTTTTTAGCGATATCGCCACCGATAACAACATTAACACCTCTCACCGGTTTGCCGTCTAAAGTTTTCTCTTCGTTAGTATTGATGTCTTTAACAACACCTTTACCACGTCCACCAGCGTGAACTTGAGATTTTAATACAACTACTTTACTACCATTATTTACAAATTCATTATAAGCAACTTGACCGGCTTCTTCTGCTGAAAAAACTGGAACTGATTTTAATACAGGAACACCGTATCTTTTCAGTAACTGCTTAGCTTGATACTCATGAACATTCATGCTTAACCTATAATTTAAAATAAATTTTTGAAATTGTCAATTATATATTATGCAATTTATTAAAATAGAATTAGATAAACAAAGTATATTAATACTATCTTTCCCAAATTAAAAATTGTTTACGATAAAATTCAATTTTTTTCTTTTGGAGCAGTATTTTTTTATAAATCTCTATCGATTAGTTTTATTTAGTATTTATTCGAATATATAATTTTATTTATTTAGTAAAATACAATTTATATTTTTAAAGTACTTTGATATTTTTACAATAAATAATAATCATATACTTCAATAATATGTATTTTTTAACCGTATATGGTATTATAATGATAGATCTTAATGGATTCAGAGAATTAGGTGTCTCTGAAAATGTATTAAAAGCACTCCACAAAAAAGGCTTTGAAGAGCCCTCACCAATACAAAAGCTCACTATTCCTAAGTTACTAACTTCTGATAAAGATGTTATTGCCCAGGCGCAAACAGGTACAGGGAAAACTGCTGCTTTCGGTATTCCAATTGTAGAGTTAGTGGACGATAAGGACAAACATGTCCAAGCGATAGTGCTTACCCCAACAAGGGAATTGGCTATGCAAGTTGCCGAAGAGATAAACTCTTTTAAAGGCATGAAAAAAATTAATATAGCACCTGTTTATGGTGGTGCTTCAATCGAAAATCAAATTGCTAAAATTAGACGTGGTTTATCTGTGGTTGTAGGAACCCCAGGTAGAGTTTTAGATTTGATTAATAGAGGTGTTTTGGACTTGTCTGCTGTTACATTTTTTGTATTAGACGAAGCAGATGAAATGTTAAATATGGGATTTATTGAAGATATTAAAACAATTATCTCTCATACTAATAAAGATAGAAAAACTTTACTTTTTTCGGCTACTTTACCTAAAGAAATTATGCACTTAGCCAAAAATTATATGAAAGAGTTTGAAACTCTTTTGGTGCATAAAGATACTACTACTACAAGTCTTACTGATCAAATGTATTTTGAAGTTAATCAGTATGATAAATTAGAAGCATTATGTAGAATTTTAGATATTTCTGAAGATTTTTATGGTTTAGTTTTCTGTAAAACTAAAGTTGAATGTGATGAATTATCTCATAGGCTTGGAGATAGAGGATATGACGCTGATTGTATTCATGGAGATTTATCTCAAAGTCAAAGAGAAAAAATTCTTTTGAAATTTAAAGCAAAAAAAATAAATATTTTAGTTGCTACAGATGTTGCGGCACGTGGTATTGATATTAGTAACTTAACTCACGTTATCAATTATACTTTACCTCAGGATACTGAGTCTTACGTTCATAGAATTGGTAGAACTGGTAGAGCGGGTAACGAAGGTACAGCAATCACATTTGTTACTCCTAAAGAAACTCGTAATTTGTTTTATATCGCAAAAGATACAAATTCTAAAATCAGAAAAGAAACTTTACCTAATGTTCAGTCTGTAATTCAATTGAAAAAACAAAGAATTCAAGATATGATTAATACTGGTGCAGAGGTAATTGATTCTGAAGATACTTATTTAGATTTTGCTCGTGAAATATTAAGAAATGGAAATGCAGAAGAAATTTTGGCATCTACTTTAAAAGTAATATTTAGCAAAGACTTAGATCCAACAAGTTATTATGAAATTCAAGAAGCTAAACAAGATAGATTTAGCAATGACAGATATGGTAATGATAGAGGAAGAGGTGGCGATAGATACGGACGTGATGGCGGAAGAGACGGTAGACGTGATGATAGATTTGGTGGTGGCAGAGATTCTGGTCGTGGCGGAAGAGACGGTGGTCGTGATGGCGGAAGACCTGGCGATAGAAGTGGTGAAAATATAAGATTATTCGTTGGAATGGGAAGAAACGAAGGTATGACAAAAAGAGATTTGATTGAAATGGTAGTAAACAAAGCAAAAGTTAGTGATAGATACATAAATGATGTGTTGTTATTAGATAATTGTGCATTTATGACTGTAAGAACTCAAGAAGCAGATATAATACTGAATTCATTTAGAAGTGAAGGAAAAGGTAAATTACCTTTAATTAATGTTGCTAAAGCAAAAAAATAATTTATTGATTTAGATTATTTTCTTAAATTCAAAAAAAGTTTATATTTTAATATTAATCCATAATATTTAGTATAAACTTTTTTTAGTTTTAAATTTATAATAAACAAAAAAAACGAGGACTGCTTTTTAAACAATCCTCGCCTTTAATAAAACTGAGATTAAAATTTAATTAATAATTATTATGGTAATAATTCTTTCATTAAATCTGCAGCATTTCCTTTTGGAACATTAGGATTAGTTAAATTTTCACTAATTGGATAAATCCATTTAATTGGAATATCACTATCAGGAAAAGTACCAGTTCTTCTCATATCTGCATAAGAAAGACCTTGAAGGAATAATTCTAAGTATTTTTGTTTTAATATCTCAGCAATCAGTGCTGCACCACTTCCAGAGAAATCAGACAAACCAGCTGCTTTTCTTATATTATTAACATTTGTTAAAGCAGTAGTTTCATCTCCATTTCTCGCAACAACTTCTGCTAAAATTAATGAATTTTCTTCTGCAGTTACTATAGGAAAAGGAGTATCATAACTTTTGTATATTTTCATAGAAGCAGCACTTGTTGCATTTGTTTCATTAGTGTCTGGTGTTTCTACAGTTCTTTGAGCAAAACCCCAATATCCACCGTCTGAACCATTTGGTGAAAAGTATTTAGCAATTCTACCATCATTTGCTTCAGATTTTAATAATCTCATGTAAGTAGCATCTACTCTAATTGGTTCCCCTGCTTCATCATTCGACCAATGACCCCAAGGACTAAACTCACCAGCAGTTTTAGAATAAATACCTTTTAAGTTATTGGCAGCATCTGTTATACCTAAAGTAGCCTCAGATTGTGCACTTGTATAGTTTTTGATGTTTAAATAGTATCTTGCTTTTAAACTATGACAAGCAGCAATCCATTTTGCACCATCACCTTTAAAATTCAAATCTCTACTTAAAGGAGCAGAATTTCCGAAATGAACAATTGCTTCATCTAACAACTTTTGTACTTCATTATAAGCATCATTAATTGAAACGAATTGAGGTGCTTCAATACCACTTATATTAATTGGAATTGGTCCAAAATAAGTAGATAATTCACCAAAAGCTAATGCTTTATAAAATTTAGCCATACCATGAACGGTATTCATTAAACCAGCATTGTTAGCACCTAATTGTACATCACTTTCTTTAATACCCAATAAATCATTAGAAAGTCTGACTACATTATAACCAACAATCCACATTTCATTAGCAGGTCCATCTTCTTGTTGTAAATAACCATTCCAAGAATTAGGTTGAGGTCTTCCAAGACCTGCTGGAGCACACATTTGCCAAGTCCAAATAGAACTTAACCTACTTCTGTCACCTGCATAAAAATCACCTGCAGCAACTTGAGTAGCTACAACTAAAGCAAATACACCATCTTTTGTTTTAAGATTTTTCTCATTAATCGCATTAGGCGAAATATTTAAATCATTATCTAAGCAAGAGCTTAAACTTATGATAAAAGAGAATATAACAATTTTTGCTAAAAATAAATAACTTCTTTTCATTTTAATTTCCTTATTAATAGTTGATTGACAAACCAAATCTGTAAGACCTTACTTGTGGTAATGTAAAGTAATCGTATCCACGTCCTTCAGCGTTTGAGAAGTTATTTACTTCTGGGTCAAAACCTTTGTAATCAGAAATTACAAATAAGTTACGAGCAGCAAAAGATAAAGTTAAACTTCCATTTCTCAAGAAGTCAATTTCTCTAAATGTGTAAGCAAAATTCATTTCACGTAATTTTATATAAGAAACATGCTCTACAAATGGTTCGTTAATAAAGAAACCATTAGAGTGATTTCTATAATAAGTTAGACGAGTTAATTGAACTGGATTACTAGCATCTGATACATCCATAACTGCTTCACCTCTATCATTAAACCAAAGCTCATCTCTATCTGCTGTTTCAGCATGTGTACCAAAATTATACAATGCACCTCTTGTACCATTCCAAATGTCAAAACCGAAAACACCATCAAATAAGAAACTCACTGTAAAGTCTTTAGAAATAGTGAAATTATTTCTCCAACTTAATTGGAAATCAGGATTTGAATTACCTAAAATTTGTAATCTTGAATCTTGAATTGGAGCTCCTTTTACATCACCACCAAAATAATCATCTAATAACTCTTCACCATTTGCATCTCTGATATAAATTGTTTTTCCTCTTGAATCTTTTTCTACTCTTACTTTATCTCCAGAATGCAAAATTTTGCCATCAACATCTCTTAACCAACCATAACCTAAAAATACACCATTAGAATAACCTGGAGACGCTGCGTTTACCATTCCTGAGAAACCACCCGTTAATGAAATATTTTTTAATACATTCGGGTCTTCATTTGGAATATCTAAAGTTAAAACTCTATTTTTGTTAGATGTAAAGTTAATGACAGATGTCCAAGTTAAATCTTCAGTACTTACTAAATTGAATTTTATCAATGCTTCAATACCTTCATTATACATAGAGGCAGCATTTTTTAATGCAGTTTGATAACCAGTAGATGATGGAACAGGTGTAGATAAAATCATATCAAAGATGTTAGTATAATAATACGATAACTCTATATCAATAGCTCCGAATAGAGTCATATCCATACCAACTTCTCTTTCAACCGATTTTTCTGGTAATATACCTGCTGCACCAGCAGCAGTACTGTTTCTTAAACCAATAAATCCATTTCTATTCATAAATGTCTCTCTTCCCCAAGGGTCAAAAATACCATCTGTTACATAAAGGAAATTAGTTGCATAGGCAAATGGTAAGTATGGTGAACCAGCCTCACCATAAGAAGCTCTAATTCTTAGATTATCTACAGAGCCATCTAAACTTCTCATAAATTCTTCTTTTGATAATTGGTAAGATATACTTCCCTTTGGATAATAAAATGACATTTGATTACCTTCTTTATCTGAGCCAAATGTAGTATTACCATCTCTACGAAGAGCTATAGTACCGGTTAACTTATCGTTGTAGGTTGAAGTTAATTGAGCAAAGAAACCTTCTATCTGATATTGTAATAAACTTGAAGCAGAATTTCTTACAGAACCTGCATCAATTTGATCAAAGAAAGGCAATGTTGTATTAGAAGTTGCAGAGGTTTGACTTCTATCATACCATATTTGTTGCATACCAACTATTAATGAATTCGAAAATCCTTCAATAAAGTCATTATCAAATAAATTAACTGTAATATCTAAGTTAGTTTGTGAATTTGAAATTCTTGATTGGTTAATAGCACCACCTCTACTTGGAGATGCAGCAGAACCAACAGCCAATCTCTCTATTAATGTATTATCATATTTATCAATACCTAAAGTTGTATTAATAGACATCCAATCATAAGGCATAATTTTTAAAACTGTACTATTTAGTGTTCTTCTAACTTCATTACTATATTTATTATTTTTTTGTGACCAAATTGGATTATCATAACCAGCATATCTTCTTTGAGTCCCGTCTGCTTCAAGATAATCTGAATTATCAAAATTTGCAGGAGCTCTTAAACTTCCTAACAAAATACCGGATTGATTTGATCCATCTTGTGGCAGAGCGTTATCAATATTTATGAAGTTAGTATTATTTTGAATTGTTACACCTGGCATAATCAAAGCTCCAATATTAGCACGTATGGATGTTCTATCTAATTCTGAACCTTCCACAAAACCTTTGTTATTAAGGTAAGTACCATTTAACAAATAATCAAAATTAGCATCTCCTCCTGCTATTGATAAAGATTGCTCAGCGGCAACACCAGTTCTAAATGGTGCATTTGAGTTGTTAAAGGTTTGAGTACCTACTGGTAATTTTGCACCATAACTATGAGTAGTACCTTGTTTACCAATACCTGTAGTTGGGTCAACTGTATAAGGAGTTGTTTGTCCGTAAATAGTTTGCAAAGGAACTTCACCCATTTTTTCATCCATTTGATAAGATGAATTGAAAGAAACTCTTGCAGGTCTTTCTTCGGTTGACATTGTACCTTTTTTAGTAGTAATTAGTACTACCCCATTACCAGCTAATGAACCATATAGAGCCGCTGCTGATGCACCTTTTAGGATTTCTATAGATTCAATGTCTTGAGGGTTTATATCAACTGCTCTGTTACCAAATTGCTTAGTACCTGACGGATCATAGATAAATGTATTATCTAGAATTACACCATCAACTACATACAATGGCTCAGAAGAACCAGAAATAGTTTTTCTACCTCTTAAAGTAATATATGTACCACCACCTGGAGTACCAGAGTTTTTAGTTACAGTAGCACCTGCTACGTTACCAGTTAATCCATCAATTGCAGAATTTGTAGCAATATTAGTAATATCCTTACCATCTACTCTTGCAATATTATTACCTAATTTGTTTCTATCTACTTCACCAGTCAAACCAGTAACAATAACCTGATTTGATTGTACAGAGTTAATTGTTAGCTTAATTTTAAGCTCTGAAGTTTTATCTTCATTAACTATTATGTTTTGTGAGTAAGATTGATAACCTATATAACTAACTTCAACTTTGTGTTCCCCAGGAGGAACATTAAAATTAAAATTACCATCTTTGTCAGTTACATCTCCTTTCCTATTTGCTCTAACTTGAACTGTGGCTCCAATTATTGGCTTACCATCTACTTTCCCAACAACAGTACCCTTTATACTACCTTTTTTTTGCCCATAAGAATTATTTGGTAGTAATAATATCATAAATATTGATAAAAGTGTAATAGAAATTAACTTGTAATTTCTAAAGAACTTTCTTTTAGAAAATGTGTATATACTAGTCATACATAGCCCTAAAATAAATTTATAAAATAAGTAAAAATAAGTTATAACTTTAAGTAAGTTTATAAATTTATTATCAAGCAGAAAAAATAATTCAAACAGATATTTTAAAATTTAATTTTTTAGCATAGCCCCATGCTTTGATTATTTAATTTCTGAAACTATAAACAGTAAAAAATGATTCGTTAAATACCTCCTTTAAAATTGCAGTTTTTTTAAATACTTACTTTAAAATTATATAACTTAAATTTAACTAAATGTCTGTATTGTAAAAATTTATACTAATTTATATTAAATAACATTACCAAAAATAATAAAGC
>JBEICW010000057.1:0-11434 GCA_040383785.1 Ignavibacteria bacterium
ATCAAAAAAACAACTCCGAACCTATTTTTGATTCGGAGTTATTCAAAATTTAACACTAAATTAAAAATATTAAATTAAGCTTTTAACTTCTTCTATATTATTATAAAATTTAAAAACTTTATTCAATCCTGTCATATTTAATAATTTCTCAATTTTAGAATTTACTGACATTAAAACTAATTCAATATTATATTTTTTAGAAGTTGCTAAACCACTTGCTAATAAACCCAAACCTGAACTATTCATAAGATTTGTATTAGATAAATCTAAAACAAAAACTTTTGAACCATTTTCGCTAAGTTTATTTAATAATGAAGTAAATTCAATAGTTTCTTCACCACCTAATACATTCTCAGGTAACTCGATGACTGTAATTGAATTTTCTTTGTATTCAGTATATGAGAAATTAGCCATTTCTTTTTTATTTTTTAATTAAATATAAATCAATGTAGTCTAAAATATTATCTAAAATTTTAAGACTAAAAATATTAAGTCTAAATTTTTAAGTCTAAATTTTTAAGTCTAAATTATGCTTTAGCAACTTTTGCTTTTGTATTTGTAGAATTTGGATTTCTTTCAGAATACCAAATCAAGAATGAACTTGCTACATATACCGAAGAATAAGTACCGAAGATAATACCCAAAATCATAGTTAATGCAAAACCAAATAATACCGGTCCACCAATCGCAGCAATAACAATCAAAGTTAATAGAGTTGTAGTAACAGTATTAATAGTTCTACTTAAAGTTTCATTGATACTTAAATTAACTAAATTAGGTAAAGACATACCTTTATGTAATTCTAAATTCTCTCTAACTCTATCAAAAATTATAACTGTATCATTGATTGAGTAACCAATTACTGTTAGAATACCAGCCAAAATTGTTGTATCAACTTCTAAATGGAAAAAACCAAGATTATTCAACAATACAAGAATAGAGAAAGTTAATACTACGTCATGCACCAAAGCAATAATCGCAGCCACACCAAATTTAAACTCAAATCTAAAAGCTAAATATAACAATATACCAATTGATGCTAATAATACAGCAATTAACGCTTGTGTTCTCATTTCACCACCAACTTTAGGACCTACTTTATCTACTTTAAGAACAGTCATTGTGTTGTTTGTGAATTTCTTAACTAATTCTGTTTTGATTTTATCATTACCAGTTTCACTTACTGGAATTCTAATCAAAAATTGATTAGAGCCACCAAATGTTTTAATCTCTGCACCTGTAATTCCAATTGCAGAAACTGCGTCTCTAATTTCATCTGCTTTTACATTTTTTTCAAATGCAACAGCTATTTCGTTACCACCAGTAAAGTCAATACCGAATTTTGGTGGAGAAATAATCATACTTAATAAACTTACTATTGTCAAACCAATAGTTACCATAAGAAATAACTGTCTTTTGCCGACAAAGTCAATGCTTGTCTTACTTAAAAATTGCATTTTTGTTTCCTTTTATTAAAATTCTATTTTATATTATGTTAGTGAATTTAATTAATGATATTAATTATTTATTATTATTATTAAATACTACTTTTAGGTTGACCAAAGTTAAATGTAGTTGCACCATTTGAAATCATAATTTCAATCATTGCTCTCGAAACCATAATCGCAGTAAATAATGTAGTACAAATACCTATCATTAATGTTAAAGCAAAACCTTGAATAGTTCCACTACCCATATAATATAAAATTAACGCAGTAATAAATGTTGTAACATTAGAGTCTAAAATTGCTGTAAATGCTTTTGTAAAACCTTCATCAATTGCACCATGTAATGTTCTACCTTTAGATAACTCATCTCTTACTCTTTCAAATATCAAAATATTCGCATCCACAGCCATACCGATAGTCAAGATAATACCTGCAATACCTGGTAAAGTTAAAGTTGCTTTTAATGAAGCTAATATTGAAATTAATAAGAAAATATTAATCATTACCGCCATATCTGCAATTAAACCACCTTTTGCGTAATACATTGCCATAAACAAAATAACAAGCAAAGCTGCTATCATACCAGAGTTCAAACCAGAATTAATAGAATCTTCACCTAATGAAGCTCCAACAATTCTTTCTTCAACTATCTTAACTGGGGCTTTAAGTGCACCCGCTTTTAATACGATTTCTAATAAGTTTGCTTCTTTTACATTTGCCATACCAGTAATTTGAGAATTCCCGCCAGTAATTTTAGATTGTACATTAGGAGCTGAATAAACTCTACCATCTAAAACAACTGCAATTCTTTTACCAATGTTAGCACCTGTTACTCTTGCCCATTTTTCAGAACCTTCTTCGTTCATTGACATTTGTACTATCCAAGCGTTAGTAGTTGGGTCAACATTTTTACTTGCATTTGTAATTACATCACCAACTAATTCAGATTCACTTTTTAATACATATAAGTCTAATAATTCAAACTTTTTGCCATCAGTAGTTTGCATTTCTTGAGGTTTTGCAGATAAAGCAATTTCCAAATCAGATGGAATTAATGCTTTAACTTCTGGTCTGTTTAAAATTTCATTAAATTTATCTACTGAATCTTTTGGAATTTGGAATATATAATTACCTTTTGGTAAGTTTTCCATTACATAATCAACTGGTTGTAATCTTTGATTTTCACCAGCTGAATAGTAAGTAATAAATAAAGTAGTAAATTTATGGTCATTTTTGTATTTTTTGCCAGCTTCTTCTTTAGATAGTCCTTCATAAGGATTATTAGATTTTTTAGCAGTATCTACTTTTGTTGTATCTGTTTTAGTGCTATCATTTGATGCTAATTTAGTTGTATCTGTTTTAGCAGTTACTACTTTTTTAGAGTCAGCTTTTGCATCTGCAATTTTTGTAGTGTCGGCTTTAGTAGTATCAGTTACAACAGCAACCTCTTCTACTTTTACTTTTTTACCAGCAGCTAACATTTTGTCGATTTTTTGGAATACACTGACAACTTCATCGCTATTTCTTAATAATTTGAATTCTAATCTCGCAGTTGTAGATAATAGATTTCTCATTTCAGTTTCATCTTTTACTCCAGGCAATTCCAATACTATTCTATTATTACCTTGTAATTGAATGTTTGGTTCTGCTACACCGTATTTGTCAATACGTTGTCTAATTACTTCTTGAGCTTGTTCGATTGCACCAGCAGCGTCAGCTTGTAATTTTTCAATGATTTTTTCTTCTGTTACTTCTCTAATATCACCAATATCAAAATAAGAAATTAAAGATTTACCTTTAGGACGAGCAATCGCATTAAAATTATCTAAAAATATATCTAAAGTTGGCTCATCAGAATTTTGAATATCTTTTGAAGTTTTACCTAAAACATCCATAAATGTTTCGTCAATAGTTTCTTTCAAAGCAGTTTCTTCAAGAAGTTTCACAATATCAACTTCCAAAGTTACATACATACCACCACGCAAATCCAAGCCTAAGTTTAAACTTCTTTCTTTGGCAGCTGTTAATTTTTCGCCATATTCGGCTTTAAATCTATCAATTATTGCTAATGATTCTGCAGGAGTTTTGGCTACACTTGCTTTTTTGAAAGCTTCAGCTTTAATACCTTCTATCCTTGTAGATTCATAAGTTGGGTACAAAGCCCACATTGCCGCTATTATTGGGACAAGAATTAGCCCAATTTTTCCTAGATTTTTATTCAACTCATTCCTCCGAGTTACAACTCTTAAATTTTAAAATATATAATTTTCCTAAATTCGCACAAAACACAATTACTAATATATATCTATTTCATAAAATTACCAACGAAAATATTTTATTTTGGCTTTTTTTTGATAAAAAACATAATATTATACTAATAATTATCAAAAAATATACCAATGTTGGAAAACTTTTTTAATTTATATGCTAACCGAAAATTTTCTCTTTTTTAAAGATTTGTCCCTATTTGACATTTTTTAATTTTTATTTTTATAATTTTTAGATCACTTTCAATTTATAATCTAATATAAATTATAGTACCTTTTTAAGTAATTATTTTTACATTTTTCTAAGTATATCTGTTCTATTTTGTTTGAATTATTTTTTATTGCATTTTTTTGATAAATTTTAATTAAATTACATTTTAAATATTAAATAACTTGTTTTTATTTTTTAATTTGACTTTTGAGATATCATGACAACAAAAAACAATGATGTTTTTGTACATCTACCTGCAGGGCAGAAAAAAAAATACCAAGATTTGAATGTAAGAGAAAAAATATTTTATCAATTAAATAAATTTCCTAATTTAATGATATTATACAAAGCTGTTGCTATGATTATGGTTTGGTGTGGTATTTGGGGATTTTTAGAAAATTATATTTTTCCTGATAATACATTTTTGAGATATTCATCTGTGTTTGTGCTTGGTTTATTACTACTTTGGTTAGATGACAAAAGTATAGATGAACTAACATCTTCTCCTCCAACACATACTGCACATTCAGAGAATTACTCTGATGAAAAATGATTTGTTTATTAATTATAAATCTTTCTATAAATATTGCTATTAAAATTTCAATAAAAATTATGATACATAATCCTATTCCTCGCAAAACAAAAATTTTATGTACTATTGGACCATCTGTAGAAGGAGTAGAAAATTTAGTAAAATTAATTAATTGTGGTATGGATGCTGCAAGATTAAACTTCTCGCATGGTTCTCATGAAAAACATCTGGAGACTATTAACCAACTTCGTTTGGCATCTGATATTACCGGCAAAGCAATTCCCATATTATTGGATTTGCAAGGACCTAAAATTAGAATAACTAAAATGGAAAATGGTGGTGTAATTATTGAAGATGGTGAAAGTTATATTATCTCTACCGAAGAAGGTAAAATTGGTAATGATAAAATTTGTTACACAAATTACAAACCACTCAGCCGTGAGGTAGTTGTTGGTAATACAATTTTATTAGATGATGGATATATAATTCTTAAAGTAGTCAAAATTATTGCTAATGAAATTCACACAATAATTATCAAAGGTGGTAATTTAAAAAATAATAAAGGAATTATTGTTCCGGGTCAACTATTATCAGCACCATCACTAAGCGAAAAAGATTTAGAAGACTTAAAATTTGGTTTGGCTAATGGTGTAGATGCAGTTGCATTATCATTTGTTCGTTCCAAAAGAGATATAATTGAACTAAAAGCAGCAATGAAAATTTATGGTCGCGAAGTTCCTATAATTGCAAAAATTGAAACAACAGAAGCATATAATTTAATAGATGAAATAATCGAAGAATCTACTGCGATTATGGTAGCAAGAGGCGATTTGGGATTAGAAATGCCTGCGGAAAAAGTACCTAAAATACAAAAAGAAATTATTGCAAGATGTAACGAATTTGGTAAACCAGTTATTACTGCCACTCAAATGCTTGAATCAATGATTTCGAACCCAAGACCTACCAGAGCAGAAGCAAGTGATGTTGATAATGCTGTGCTTGATGGTTCAGATTGCGTTATGCTTAGTGGCGAAACAAGCGTTGGTAAATATCCTTTCGATTCAGTTGATTATATGTCAAAAATCATATCTAATATTGAAGAAGTTTATCCATATTATAATTCAAAATTTGAATTAAAATCAGCTGATAGCGAAAGAATTTCTGATTCCTTGGGTAAAGCAGCAAATGTAATTGCAGAAAAAATTAACGCAGCAGCTATTGTAACTCTTACAAGTTCTACATATACTGCCAAAAATATTGCCAATTATAGACCTCAAATCCCAATTGTAGCAATGACTGATGACCAATATATTTGGAGAAGATTATCATTCATTTGGGGTGTAACTCCATTATTAGTTAATGAATGTCATATTGATGGTGATATTTTTGATAATCACTCAAGTTTATTAATGAAATTAGATTTTCTTAAACATGGTGATAAAATTGTATTCGTTGCAGGATTATCAGAAAATAAACTTAATCCTCAAAATATGATTAAAATTTACGAAATTTAATTTATTTTTAAATAGATAGTTCTATATTTGATTAAATAAATTTTAGAAATTTAGTATTTATAAATTGGGTGGTGGGGATAATAAAATTATTTACTGCCACCCAATTTTAATTTTAATTCCCATATTTTTTGGTCTTGAGTTTGTATAGTGTTTAGAGTATTTATATATGAAGCTTGTAAAATCATATCTTTAATTAATGGCACATTAAATAACGCCGAAAATGGAACTTGAAACTGAATTTCATTCGCTGAATTTATATCACTAATTCTGCCACCATAAGATAATTGTGCAATATTAAAAACTTGCCCACTGATTTTAATGTTTGCTTGGTCAATATTTCCATTTTCAAAGTTTATTTCAGCATTTATACCACTTTTTGAAAGCACTTGGTTCAACTGTTTTGTTGCCAAATCAGCCAACATCGAATTTGCAAAATCAGAAGTAGATTTATTCAAATCAAATCCACCACTATTCGATGCTTGTCCTTTGATATTACCCAAAGTAAGCAAATAAAATACATTCTGCAATACTTCTGATTGGTCGCCAGCAGATCTATCATCACCCAAAATATAACTATATTCAATTATCGGCTTTTCTTTTGTTCCAGTAATTTTTATATTTACCAAATAGTCTTTAGGGTTACTTCCAGTTGTACGACCTTTATAATTAGAAACTAAATCCAAATTAGGATTAAATAAATTACCTGTGGTAAAATATAGATTTCCAGAGGTTTTGAATGATTTAAAGAAACTTAATCTTGAACTTTCTTTTACAGAAATATCACCAAATAATTTTGGGTCTTTTTCATCTCTACTTTTCGTATATTTTAGTGGTTTGTTTATGTCTCTATTAGTTAATTCGGCAAATAGTTCTATAGCTGCATTAATTACCATATTAACTTTAAATACTCCGGGCATTTTAATATTTAAGTCATAATTTATCAAATCATTAAAACTTTTATTGGAATTAATTACGTTTTCTTCTTCGATTACCTTTTTTAATTTTGAGTTTTTAGATTCTTCAGCTTCAATTTCGTCTTCACTGCTTAATTTATTTGTATCTAAAATTATTTTATCTTCTTCTTTATTATATTTAAATTGATTGTTAATTTTTTTATTAAATTTACTTTCATCAATTAAAATCAATTCTTTGTTTTTAATATCTTGTTCACTGCCTTTAATTACATAATTAAATTTTGACCTAATGATTTGAGAAACATCTTCTTGAGGCATTACCAAATCGCCAAATAGAACATCTACATCACCTGTAACGTTCGGTTTTTTGAGACTGCCAAAAAATCTAATCGGATTATTACCAGTTGCAATCCTCAAATCTCCATAAATCCAGCGAAGCGTTTTTTTAGCTTTTTGATTCATTACCATCAAGTTTTTAGTAGCCAAACTAATGTCCAAATAATCTATATCTATTCCTTTTAATTGAATAGTACCAGTAACATTTGCAGCTCCTTTTTTCAAATCACTTTCGTAATTCATAACTTTAATATTTTCTAATGTTATCAATTCTTTAGCAATTTTTGCACTTCCCTCGGCATTATATCTAATGTTAGTTATATCTACCAAAAAGTTAACATTTTCAAATTTTGCATTTCCATTATAATCAATATTATCAGGTAGATTACCGCCAAATTTTAAATCTAAATACCCCAAACCATTCAAATCAGATATTGCAGGAACATAGGCTTCTACTGTTTTTAAAGATAATTTGCTTAGTTTTAAATCTATATCTAATTCTTCATTTTTATTCATTCTTTTATCTAAACTTTTATTATCTATAGATAATAAAATAGGTAATGAATTAATTTCAACATCTATATCTGTACCAATTTTTTCACTAAAAATATCCAAATTTCCACTTATAATTGAACTTGAATGATTCAATTTTGCGTACAAACTTCCAAATGACTCATTATTTAATATTATATCATTAATTTTTGTTTTTAGATTTAAATTCGGATTTTCGAAAGTATCATCGATTTTCAAACTTAAAAATTCAATATTGCCTTCATATTTTTGCTTTTTTATTTCTTTTTTGTTGGAAGTAGAGTCTATTTTAATTTCGCTTTTTGTGTCAAAAGATTCAACTAATTTCTGAATTTCTGCTAAATTTAAGTTGAATATATTTATATCCAAGTCTTTACAAAATTTATTTTGAAAATCAATCAAACCTTTTATTTCAATTTTATCATTTTGCTTACCTAATAATTTCAAATTCTCAATATTAAAACTATTATATTTATTTAAAATCTCAATTTTATCTATATTTTTCCAATACAATGAATCCCCAAAAGATAGACTTAAATTATCTATATAAAAGTCTAACTCATTTTTACTCTGACCTCTAATTTCTCCAAGACCTCTTGAAACTATCCCTATATTTTTTTGATATTTAAGGTCAACATCAAAATTAAAATTTTTATCTCTAAATACAGTATTAAATTTATTTAACTTTAATTCATTATTATCTAATATTATAGGTTTATTGCCACTTATATCAATTAAAATATTATCAAATGTTGTAACATTATCAATCAAATCTGTTTCTAAATTAATATTTACTAACAAATCATTCAAAGTAAGTTTTGTACTATCAATTATTAATTCTAAATTTTCAATTTGTAAATTATTAATTTTAGTAGCTGAATTTAGAGAATCACTTTTTATAAATAATTCTGCTTTGAATAAAGTATGAAGATACATATTACCAATAAACGCTGATAAAATTGACATATCTTTTGCATTAATATCAACTTTACAATCAATGGGGCTATTTTTAGCAATTTTTTCAATTTCAAATAATTCTATTGGCGCTATAGAATCTAATTTTGGTATTATATTATTAATTTTATCATTAACAAAATTTGCTAGTACTAAATTTTGAATTGATAAATGTTGAAATAATTCTATTAATCCATATTTCCCATTAATTTCTAAATCAACAAAATCTGAAACTAAGTTTAATTTTTTCTCTATCTGTTCATTATTGATTAAAATATCAACGTCAAAAGGTATAAATGCCCTATCTCCAAACATCAATAGTTCTGTTTCATTTTTAACGTCAATAAATATATCTTCTAAATCAAACCCTCTTCCATTGATATCAAATTTTGAAGTTATAGAATTAGGCATATTTTGGTTAGAAATAAACCTCGCAAGATTAAATTCTTTAAACTGTAAATCTAAATTATAAGCCGCTTTAGAAGCTTGAAAATTTAATTTACCATTTAATTTTAATTCTACTGGCAATTTGACATCATCAACAAAATTACTATCTTTTGGTAGAGTAATATTTTTTGTGGTATTTTCAGTATTATTTTTCAAAACATTTAGCACAATACTAGAATCTTTAATATTTTGTATTATAGATACAGGTGTTATCTCTGTAAATTTACTAGTATATTCTAATTTTGAAATATTAATTATACCATCACCGATAGAATTAACTTTCAAATCCAAATTACCAATATTTAGATTTATATATTTACTATTTTTTAAATTCAAATTGGCATCTATTTCCATTTGCTTTAAATCAAAAGATTTGCCTTTTGCTTTAATATCACCAGTTAGGTCGGTTAGAAGTAATTCTTGGTTAAAAAATGGATTTAAATTTAGATTTTCAAATTTTATATCACAATCATAAACTTGGTCCCAAAAACTGTAATTAAATTTTCCTTTTAATTTTCCTTGTTTGGTATCAAAATCAAAAGTAGTTTTTACACCCTTTGTATCTCCAATTGCATATAAATTACTTATTTCTAAGTGTTTAAATAGTGGGATTTTGTCTTTTGGTATATATTGAACTAAATTATAGATGTCATTACTATAAATATCACTATCTATTGAAGTAAGTTCATATTTAGGGTTATCAGTAAGTAAATCTTTTAATGTTCCAATTAAATCTAATTCAGTTTGAGTAGCAGAGATTTTTAATCTATTAATATTTAGATTGTTTAACTTACCCTTTAAATCTATGTCCAAGTCTAATCTACCGCCAATATTAATATATTCTAATGATAATATTTCAAAAAATTCAAGTGGATAAAAGTTCTCAGTTCTTAGCTGGGCAGTTAAGTCTGCAAATTCAATAGTTTTAGTAGTATCAATTCCAAACATATCAAAATTATTAATACTTACTTTGCCTTCTATCAAACTTTTATCAGTTTGCATATTAATATTATTTATAGTAATTCTTTGAGGGCTTAAAAAAGCACTCATCTTCATATTTTCAATTGAAAAGTTTGATATTTTATCATTAAATCCCAATTTATGAATATTAATGTTAAAATAGTTATTTTTTAACAACGAATACAAACTTAAATCTAAATTTAAATTATCTAATTCAAAATTAGATAAATTTAGAGTATTTTTTTTAATTGAAATCGTATTATCTTTTAATTTTATACTTGAATTTATTATGTTTAATTTAATAATATTTATCATTAAATCAGGAACTGGAGAGGTAGTAGTATCTGAATTAGGAAAGGCAATATGTGTAAAATTCCAAGTACTATCTTTTTGGTATCTTATAAGTGATACTTTTGCATTATTTATTTTAAGTTCATCAATAATTATTTCTTTATTAATTAATCTAAGCAATCGAAAATTTAAATTTAAACTTTCTGCATTTAATAAAGTATCTTGATTAGTAATAATAATAATATTTTTAAGTTCAATATCACTAAATGTTCTAAATCTTAAATCATCACAATAAATTTTACCTTTTATACTTTGATTTACCAAATCCAAACTATTTTTTAATACAAATTGTCTTGTTGGTTTGATATTCAATAATAATAAAACAAGCAAAATAATAGTTACAACACTATAAATACTAAATTTGATAAATCTACTTGTAAACCAAAATAATCCTCGTTTTTTTGATTTTTTTTCAATTAAATTTTCTTCAATTAGATTATTATCAACAGACAATGGACTAACACTTTGAATAAAATTCTCTTCTGAGTTATTATCCAAATTATTTGCTAAATTGTCATTCAAATTCTTATCTAAATTTTGATCTTGACTATTTTCTTTATTATTTTCTAAATTATCTTCCAACAAACTCTAATTTAATGAATATTCTTTATTTTATTAAGTATATTTGGGTATATTATTACAAAAAAAACAGTAATTTTACTTAAATTGATATATTTTTGTAAAATTCAAAAAAAAAACAATTATTTTTTAAAACTATTGTATTATATTTGTAGTGCAAAAAATATTCAAATTCAAATTGCGTAAATTGCGATTTAAATCTAAACAAAATATAATATACAATTTTAGAACCAAAAATCAAATAATTAGTGATTTATATTACAATTAAACTTTTTTATTAAATTATATTAAAATTTAAAAAATTACCAAATATTAAACATTGCAGTTTTAATGACGAATTACTTAATTTTATTATATAATTTTACATTTTTAAATTAATAGTTAAAATAA
>JBEICW010000058.1:0-11392 GCA_040383785.1 Ignavibacteria bacterium
GATTTAATTTCCATTTCACTATTTGCTTCATTTAAATATTTACTATTGGGAGCAAATCTTATATAAAATCTATTTCCGTATTGTTTTGTTTCATTTTGACTTTTTTCGATAGAATAAGATTTAGAAATTAGAAAAAATGGCAAAATTGCATAAATCAATAAAGATGTAATTTTATAATTAAAACTTTTGGTAAATGTATTTTTCATAAAGTTATTCTTAAAAAATGTGATAGAAAAATGATTTTTTATTGTTTGTAACCTAATAAACGTATTTAACATATAATTAAGTTACAAATTATGTTAAAAAAAACTTAAATGATTAAAAAATGTATTTTTTTTTTCATAAATTGCAAATAGTTTTGAAAGTTTTTATAATAAATTTATAATTTTATAAAAATTAATCTAAATTTAAAGAATTTTAACTAAATTCTAAGTAGAAAAAATAAATCCAGTAGTAAAATAATCAGATGAAAATTTCATATAATTGGCTTAAAGAGTTTGTAGATATAAATGTTAGTGTTGCAGAATTGGATAACACAATGACAATGCTTGGATTGGAAGTAGAGTCGGTGGAGTATTTGGGCAAAAAATACGATAAATTTATAATTGGATATGTAGAAAGTAAAGACAAGCACCCAGATGCAGATAAATTGTCGGTTTGTCAAGTAAATACAGGCAGTGAAGTATTGCAGGTAATTTGCGGAGCACCAAATGTAGATCAAGGGCAAAAAATAGTTTTGGGCTTATCAGGAGCAGTTGTTCCAAATGGTGGCTTTGAACTTGGCAAACGAAAAATTAGAGGTATAGAATCTAATGGTATGATTTGTAGCAAAGCAGAATTAGATTTGGGCGAAGACCATTCTGGAATTTGGGTATTAGACTCAGACAACCAAGACGAAAGCATTATAGTTGGAACTGAATTAGCTACTTATCTAAATATGAATGATATTATTCTTGAAAGTGGTATTACTCCAAATAAAGCAGAATGTCTATCTCATTATGGAATTGCAAGAGAATTAGCTGCGTATTATGGTTTGGAACTTAAGCACCCAACTACAATTTGGGACGAATTAATCAAAGATGCTAATAACATCATCTCTAGTAAAACTATAAATGATTATTTAAGCGTAAATATCGAAAACACCGAAGACTGTCCGAGTTATTTCGGAACTATGGTTGTCGAAACAAAAGCAATTGACTCACCGGATTGGGTAAAACAAAGATTAAATTCACTTGGAATTAGACCAATAAATGCTATAGTTGATGTTACTAATTTGATTTTATTGGAAGTTGGACAGCCACTTCACTCATTTGATTATGATGAAATTAAATCTAAACAAATTGTGGTAAAATCTGGTTTTGATGGCTTAAAATACAAAACTTTAGATAGCAAAGAGCGAACACTTACAAGCGAAATGTTAATGATTTGTGATGGGGAAGAGCCGGCAGGTATTGCTGGAGTGATGGGTGGTGAGAATAGTGAAATTAAGGACACTACAACAAATGTATTTATTGAATCTGCGTTTTTTAATCCTGCATCAATTAGAAAAACATCTAAAACATTAAGTTTACAAACAGATGCATCATATAGATTTGAGCGTGGAACGGACATAAACATAGTAGAATATGCCGGCAAAAAAGCTGCGGAAATGATAGTGAAATTTGGTGGCGGAAAGTTGGTAAGTGGATTTATTGACGCTTATCCAAATCCAAAAGAAAATTTGAAAATTGAACTAAAATACAGCAATGTAAAAAGGATACTGGGAGTAGATATAGCTGCTGATTTTATATTACCAAAGTTAAACACATTGGGCTTAGTCTCTTCAAAAAATAGCGATGAAAATGGCGGAACTTATGAAATTGATGTACCGCAGTATAGACATGATATTAGTTCTGAAATAGATATTATCGAGGATATCGCAAGAGTATATAATTATGATAATATAGAATCAAATTTAAATTCTAATATTAATTTTGGTAGCTCAAGAGTGCCAGAAAATCTTAGTTTGTCTAACTTTAGATTTAAAGTTAGGGATTTTTTGATTTCAAATGGATATAATCAAATTTATACTCAAAATATGACTGACCCCAAAACTGCGAATTTAGTTGGTGGAAAGTCTATTGAGATATTAAATCCACTTGGCGAAGATTTATCGCTGTTGAGACGAACTATGATGACCTCAATGCTAAAAACGATTTCATTTAATATTAGACAAGGTAATTCTGATGTTAAATTGTTTGAAATTGGAAAAACATTTAATCTAAAAGATGAACAGAAAGATATAGATTTAAAGAATATAGTTGAAAATCTAAAATTATCTATCGGTATGGCTGGAAATATTTATCCTAAAAATTGGATAGAAAACCGTAAATTTGACTTTTATGATATTAAAGGTCTTTTTATGGATATGGTAAGCCAATTTAGTATAGATAAAGTAGATTTAAAACCAAATACTTCTAATCCACTATTAGCTGCAAACTCATTAGAAATATGGCTTAGAGGCAAAGTAATCGGACATTTTGGGATAATCAGCAAAAAGACAATGAAATTTTATGACTTAGACGATGAAGTATTAGTTTTAGAAATAGATTTGAAAGTGATGGAACAAGCTGCAATTACTAAAAAATCTTATACACCTGCGTCTCAATATCCTAGCATACAAAGAGATTTGGCGTTTATGATTGATAAAGACGTAAATTACGATAAAATAAGAAGTTTGGTAATCAAAAATGGAACGAAGCTACTGAAAAGCGTAGATGTATTTGATGTGTATGCAGGTAAAAATATAGAAGAAGGCAAAAAAAGTATTGCTTTTAATATGATGTTTAATTCTGAAGAAAGAACTTTGCAAGAATCAGAAATAGAAAGTGTTATTAATAATGTGATTAAAACAATGGAAAAAGATTTTAAAGCAACTTTAAGAAATTTCTAGGTTAAATTCTAATAATTCCTTATTTTAGTGTAAATTAGGTACAAAATAAAAGCAGGAACAAAATGTACGACTCAAATTTAATAGAAAGTAAAAAAAATGACATATCATTGGCTTTGAATAGTTTATGGTCAGTAGTAAATGCTGCATCTAATTCTATTCAAACACTTAAAAATGAAAATTCTGAATTAAAAACAGAGTTGTCAAAATTACAAGAAATTACTAATGATAATCAATCTGTACT
Source organism: Ignavibacteria bacterium (assembly GCA_040383785.1). Classification (GTDB taxonomy): domain Bacteria; phylum Bacteroidota; class Ignavibacteria; order Kapaibacteriales; family UBA2268; genus JBDNHS01. The sequence continues at coordinate 3,174 of JBEICW010000058.1, forward strand.
TAGTAATAAAGAAAATAACGTCAATGAGTTAACTGAAAATAATAATAAGTTAACCGAGCAAAATAATTATCTATTAGCTCAAATTGAGAAGTTGAAATCTGATTTGGCGGAAAGTAGCATTTACAAAGCTAAATATGAAAATTTAGAAATTACTACTAATGGTTTAAATACCAATATTGAAATTCTTAAAAATAAATTATCTGAAATTGATACTTTAAAAAATGTCATTGCAGAAAATGAATCAAGGATTAACGAATTAACTAAACAAAATGAATTATTGAGTAAAAAGAAAATGGAATTGGAAGATTACCAATCTCATTTTGGTTTTGCACAAAAAGAAATTACAAGACGTAATTTTGATTTGCACCAAAAAGAAGATATAATTCAAAAACAAAAAGAAACTATTGCCGAATTAGAAAGTAAGGTTTATAAACTTAAAGATACCGATAAGAAAGTTCAAGATTACCAAATACAAGTACATGATTTAGAAATAGTTATAGCAAATCTAACTTCTGAAAAAACTGATTTTGAATCAAAATTTATTAATATTGCAAATGCTTCAAATAATGAATTAAATGAACTAAAAGATAAATTAGTAGCAAAAGAAAATGAGATAACACAACAAACGGAAGCACTTAATAATTTAAGACAAAGTCTTGATAATTTAGTTGCCGAAAATCTTAAATTGAAAGAAAACTTAAGTCAAAACGAAAATAATCTGCAATTATTAAAAGTAGAATTTGCAAAAAATGAAGATGAGTTAAAGTTAAGTAAATTGGCAATGCAATCTTTGAATAAACATAATGTAGAATTTATCCAACAATCTACAACTTATAATCAAACAATTCATAATTACGAAACGCAATTGGCCGGTTATACTCAAAAAGTTGAAAACTTAGAAAACGAGGTCAAAAAATATGAATCTCAGTTAAAAGAGGCAAATTCGCTGAATTTTGATTTGAATAATCAAATAACAGAAAGTTTTGATAGTATTAAAGAAATTAAAAGCCAGTTTGAAAATGCACTTTTATTAAATGAACTACTTGAAGATGAAGTTTTGAATTTAAAATCAAAATTGAATTTACTATCTGAAGAAAACCGTAATAACATAGAAATTATTGAGTTATTAAAAAATACACAAGAATCAACAACTATCGAAATTTCAACTTTGATAGAAGATTTAAAAGATAAATTAGCACAAGAAATAACTAAAAATGAAGATTTACAATTTATTTTGACGAATAATTTAGAAACTTTGAATATAATTGTAAAAGATAAAGACAATTTAGAAAATAAACTAAAAGAAGTACAAAATGAAATAAATGAAATATCTTTAAGAAACATAGATAAAGAGCTTACACAAAGTGATGTTGATCAATTAAATTTAAGATTGATAGAATTACAATATAAGGTTAATGAAAAAGATGAAAAAATAGATGAATTTATAAGTAAATTAATTGATGCTAACGAACAAATCACTATATTGAATTTTGATATAGAATTATCAGAAAGTAATAAAGAAACTTTCGAAAGCGAAATCGAAGATTTGAAAAATGAAATTTTAGACAAAAATTCATTAATTGAAAGAAGTTTGATTAGAATGTCTGAGTTGGAAGATTTAATTAAATTAAGATATGAACAAATTCAAATCCTTGAAGAAGAAATAAATAAATTTAATCAAGATTTTGAAAATAAAACAGAAAATAAATCAGAAAATATAAAAGAATCTAATTTAGAAGAAACTGAAGACAAATCAAAATCTGAAGTAACTGATAAACTAGATAGTTATATTAAATCTTTAGAAAGTTTATTAAAGAAATAAATAAATATGACAATTATTTAATATTTTTTTTAGTTTTTATTTTAACAAAAGATAGAATTATTTGAATAAAAAAAAATAATTTCAATATATTATTTGTTATAAAATAAAATATAACTTATTTTAGTAAAATGTTTTAATCTAAATTGTAAAAATTAGATATTCTTTTGGGCAAATTGGCGAAAATATAGTTGATTTTCATCATAATTTTAATTTTTGGTAAATCAATTTTGTTTATAAATTGTTTAGTTTAAGTGTTTGATATAAATAAATTTTAATTTTGAAATGGCAAATTCAGTAAAAGTTTTTATAGGCGGAAAAGAGTATTCATTAACAGGTGAAAACCCAGAATTGATAAGAGAAACCGCTTCAATTGTAAATAAACAAATAGAAAACTTAGTATCTCAACATGGAGATCTGCCAGATAAATCCGTTCCTTTTTTATTAGCTGCTTTAAATATTGCAGAAAATGAAATAAATAACGGAAATCATATCATAAACACTGCCAATAGTTTAACTGAAGAATTGAAAAAAATGGAATTGATTTTAATGGATTCTATGAATAAATAATATTTTTAGTTTAACAATACCCAAAAATAAAATTTAATCGCGTACACAGTCGTCGATGTTTAGATATGCAGAATTTATAACTACTCCATAGGGAGTTATGCTCATGTTACCAATAGCGGGCTACGGCAATTTATTGCTAAACCATTATTTCAATTGAGAAATATTTAGGTTCGGTAGATTATAGCGATAATATGGATAACACCCACTGTGATCATCTAGGGTTCTTGCATTTTTATTTCCTTTGTTGGTCGCCGGCGATTGTGTACGTTAATATTAAATAAATTTTATAAATTATATGGATAACAGAAGTCATATAAAAAAAATTGATAAATAAATTAAAATATAAAAATGAAATAATGTAATAGTAGTAGTAATTACTTATAATTTTTAAAAGTTACTAAAATTACATATTAACGGAGGAATGATTTTAGATGAATGAAATGCTGATATTAGGTCTAAGTTTAGTTGGTGTTATTCTTGGATATATTGTTTCTAGTTTTGCGGCTAAAAAAGTTACAAATGCCAAAATCACAGAAGCTGAACTTAAAGCCAAAAGTATAGTCTTGGACTCTGAAAAGGAAGCTTCAAAAGTAAAAGAAGAAAGACAAAAAGAGATAAAAGAAGAATGGCAGAGAAAAAAACAAGAATTTGATAGTGAAACACAATCAAGACTTGCAAAACTTCAGAACCAAGAAAAACAACTCAAAGGCAGAGAAGATGCAGTTGAGAATAAGTTAGAATTAATCCAAAAGAAAGAGAAAAATGTTCAAAATGCTGAAATTGAATTACAGAAAAAAGAAAAAGACATTGAAGCAAAAAACAAAAATCTTGAAGGATTGATTTTAGAAAATACCAAAAAACTTGAGAAAATGGCAAATATGTCTCGTGAAGAAGCTAAAAAGCAACTAATTGACGAGATGATAAATGAAGCCAAACAAGATGGAGCACAAAGAGTTATACAAATCCGTGAAGACACTAAATTACGTGCAAGTAGAGAAGCTCAAAATATAATTGTTCAAGCAATTCAAAGAACTGCATCTGATCACTGCGTAGAAAATACTATTTCGGTAGTTAATCTTGAAAGTGATGAAATGAAAGGTAGAATTATCGGACGTGAAGGTAGAAACATACGCTCATTCGAAGCAGCAACAGGAATTGACTTGATAATTGATGATACTCCAGAAGCGGTTATAATCTCTGGATTTGACCCATTTAGAAGAGAAGTTGCAAAAATGGCTCTTCAAAAATTAATGTTGGATGGACGTATTCACCCAACAAGAATCGAAGAAGTGGTTGAAAAATCTAAAAAAGAATTAGAAGAAGAGTTAATCAGAATCGGTGAATCTACAATTTTAGAATTAGGTATTCATAATCTTAAACCTGAATTAGTTAGATATGTAGGTCGTATGAAATACCGTTCAAGTTATGGACAAAATTTATTGCATCACTCAATAGAGGTTTCATATCTATGTGGAGTAATGGCAAATGAATTAGGACTTGATGTAAATATGGCAAAAAGAGCGGGTTTACTTCACGATATCGGTAAGTGTGTAGATAGAGATATAGAAGGACCACACGCATTGCTTGGTATGGAATTAGCTAAGAAGAACAAAGAGCATCCCATTGTGTTAAATGCAATCGGTGCCCACCATGAAGATATTGAGATGGAAACTCCAATTGCTGTTATTGTTCAAGCTGCGGATAGTATATCAGGAGCAAGACCTGGTGCTAGAAGAGAATCGCTTGAAAACTATATCAAACGCTTGGAAAAATTAGAAGCAATCGCAACTTCATGGGAAGGTGTAGCTAAAACTTATGCAATACAAGCTGGTAGAGAAATTAGAGTAATCGTTGAGCCTATGGTGGTTAACGACCAAAGAGCTGACATGATGGCTGATCAAATGGCTAAACGTATCGAAGATGAATTAGAATACCCTGGACAAATCAAGGTGACTATCATAAGAGAATATAGAAGCCAAGCAATTGCCAAATAAAATAAAAATTTTTATATAATTATATGAAAAATTAAAGAATATATAAAACAGCACAAATATTTGGCTCAAAATTTGTGCTGTTTTTGTTTAAATAGGTTTATTTATCCTTAAATATATTGATATTAGTTTTAAAACAACAGAATAGTTAAATATTCATATTGAAATATTTGAAAAAAATACAAAAAAAATAATATTTTGTTAGAATAAAAGAATAAATGCAAAAAAAGAATAAAGCAGTTTTATGGATTAAATATCAATTTGATAATTTAATGTCAAAGGGTACACTTGCCCCACTATTATTACTATTAGTAGTATCAATAGTTGCTGTGATGGTACTTTCTTGTATAATTTTAATGACTAATTCAATTCCAATTGATGAAACGGGCGTTTTAGGTGTTAAAAATCCTAAAGATGCAAATATATTTGAAGTAATGTATATGACATTACTTAGAATGTTAGACCCAGGAGTAATTTCAAATGACCCAATTAATTATAAATTTATTCCATTTATGTTAATTTCTACATTTATGGGTTTATTTGTAATATCAATATTAATTGCCGTAGTAAATTCCGGGGTGATAAATAAAATTAATGACTTACGTAAAGGTAAATCATTTGTATATGAAAGAAATCACATTGTAATATTAGGTTGGTCATTCCAGGTATTTCCAGTAATTTCTGAATTGATTATCTCAAATTTATCCAAACATAAGCCCGTAATTTCAATTTTGGCTGATAAAGACAAAGTTTTTATGGAAGATGAAATCAAATCTAAAGTTGGAAATACATTTAATACTAAAATTGTTTGCAGAACTGGTAATCCAATTGATATTCACGATTTGAGTATAATTAATCTGAACGAAGCAAAATCAATAATAATTATTGCTCCAGACTCGAAAGACCCTGATTCGAATGTAATAAAAACAATTCTCGCAATAACCAATAATCCACATAGAAAACCAGCTCCGGATAGATATCATATAGTAGCTGAAATACGCGACCCAAGAAATGTGGTAATTGCCGAAATCGCTGGAAAAGATGAGGTGCAGTTGGTAGTATTTGATTATTTAATATCAAGGATTACTGCCCAAACCTGCCGTCAGCCAGGGTTGTCTGTAGTATTTACAGAATTATTGGACTTTAGTGGCGATGAAATATACTTCGAAGAAGAACCAAAATTATACGGCAAATCATTTGTGGAAGCAATGTACGCTTATGATACTTCTACAATTATAGGAATGAGAAAAAAAGATGGTGAAATTGTACTAAAACCAGACTTTGAAACAATCATCAGAGAAGGTGATAAAATTATTACAATATCAGAATCTCAAGAAAAAATAGCATTATCTAAAATAACTAATTATAATATAGATAATACTGCAATCAAGCCATTTGCCTATAAAACGGTTGGTATGCCCGAATCTACTCTAATAATCGGTTGGAATAGACGCGCACCTTTGATTATCAATGAATTAGATAATTATGTAGCAAAGGGCTCAAAAATAACCATAATTACAGATAGCCATGGGGTAGAATATGACCTCGAAAGTCAATGTAATGAACTAAAAAATCAAGAATTAGAATTCAGAAGGGGAGATACCTCCAATAGAAAAATACTTGATAGCATACAAATCGAAACTTATAATCACGTGATAGTGCTAAGCCAAGCAGGACTCGAAGACGTTCAGGCAACTGACGCTCGAACTCTAAGCACATTACTACACCTAAGAGATATTGCCGACAAAAAAGGGCATACATATTCTATCGTCTCAGAAATGCTTGACGATAGAAATAGAGAACTTGCCGAAGTAACTAATACAGACGACTTCATTGTTTCGGTCAAAATCGACTCACTAATGCTCTCACAAATCGCTGAAAATAAAGAACTAAGAATGATATTTGAAGATTTATTTACTGCCGGCGGAACGGCAATTTATATCAAACCAGCTTCCGATTTCGTTGAAATTGGCAAACCTGTCAATTTCTATACAGTAATGGAATCAGCTCGACAAAAAGGACATATCGCTATCGGTATGAAAATTCAATCTCCAGAGAATAGATACAGCTCTGATATAAAATTAGCTCACGGAGTAATTGTAAATCCACAAAAACACAAAGAGTTTTTCTTCTCAAAAGATGACTCAATTATAATATTAGCTGACGAAAAAGATTTTAATTAGTAAAAAAATAAAAAAACTCAAGTTTATTCATAAATGGTCGCTCAAAAAATTAATATCATTAAAATAAATTAATCATTTAAAAATAATTCTTTGCAATTACAAATATTTATTATATATTTGCTTGTTGTAATGTATAATGTTTAAAAATATATTTAAAAAATTATACTAAAACACTATAAAATAGCAAATAAAATACAAAAAATTCAATAATAATGCCAAAAAGCGCTTATTTTTGAATGTTTTTCCGTTTGTATTTATATAAATAGACATAAATCGACATTTTTTACCTCAGGATGAGCCACAAACGATAAGTCGAAAACATGCCAAGGATAGGCATATCGTACTTTGAAATATTATCTATAAAGAAATAGGATACCCCTTATTCTTACCTCTCTCCCTACTATGTGGGGTGGGCAGGGGTGGGGTTATTCTTGTAAGGGGCGAAGCTATCTCCCCAATGAACAGGCAAGCGTGCCTGTACTATTAATAGATAATAATCACACAAAATTGAAAATAAAGCATTTTTATTAAACAATTTTTTTATTCAAATAGGGAGTTTCTATATGAAACGAATATATAATCTTTTAGCACTACTAGTGCTATTTGCTGCGGTTGGTGCCGCTGGGTTGAATAATGCCCAAGCTGACGCACCTACTACGCAGGCTAAAAGTTTGACGTTTAGCAATATTACTTCTACAAGTGCCAAAATCTCATGGATAAATGGGAATGGGACTGGTAGATTAGTAGTAGTATTTCCAAACTCTACACCTGTAGGTGATATTGATGTTGCAGTAACAGACGGAACTACATATACAGGATTGGCTGCTTATACAACAGGTACAGCAATAGATGATGGATATGCCGTATATCGTGGTACTGGCTCTACACGTACTGTAACTGTAACTGGCTTAGCTGCTGGAATTACATATAACGTAAAAGTATATGAGTACAAAAATGATGGAGGTACTGACCCAGAATATAATGAAAATAGTGCTTCTAATAACCCACGTACATTTACTACTGCGGTAGCGGCTGTAGCGGCTCCTACTGCAATGAGTACAACTGCACCTAAATTTAATGGTTGGACTGCAAACTGGACACACGCTGCAAGTGTAGATGGCTATGAATTACAAATCGGTAATAATGCTTCACCAATCACTATCTTTACAGATTGGAATAATGTAGATATTGGATATTTAAATAGTTATGAAGTTGATGGATTTAGCTCGGCTACTACATACAACTGGAGACTAAGAGCATATGACGGTAATGACTACTCGGCATACACTAATTGGACTACTGCTACAACTACTACAGATAATACTCCTCCTACAGTAACTGTAGCAGTAAGTGATGTAGCAATTGCAGATGCTGATGTACCTACACCATTTGTAATAACTCTTACATTTAATGAAGATATGGACCATGATGTAGCTCCTGTTATCACTTTTGCTCCTGATGTAGCTACTACACTTAATCAAGGAAGTGGTGATTGGGCTGATCTAAGAGTATATAGATATACTTTAGATATAGATGATGACGGCGTAACTCAAGCAGATGTAGATGTAGTAGTTAATACTGCTCGAGACCTTGCAGGTAATGTAATGGCTCAACATACTGAAACTGATGAGTTTGCTATTGATACTGAAAATCCGA
>JBEICW010000059.1:0-11015 GCA_040383785.1 Ignavibacteria bacterium
ATATATGAACGAAAGAACGAAATCATTTACAGTTGAGGTATTATTTACTACCAAGCCACAAACTCTATACCCAAATTTAACAGTAGAAGCGAATATACTAATTCAAAAGAAAGAAAATATTCTTACTCTGCCAAGAAATTACTTGATAAATGATGAGTTTGTAAAAACAGAAAATGATGAAAAAATAAAAGTTAAAACGGGAATTAAAGACTTAGAAAAAATTGAAATATTAAGTGGGGTTTCCGAAAAAACAAAGATTTATAAGTAAGTAAACTCAATCAAAATCTATCTAAATATTTTAGTTGAAAAAAATGAAATTGAAAAAAAAGACCGCAAATTTTGGGTTTGCAGTCTTTGAAAGAATGTATATTTTAAAATTAGATTAATTTGTGATATTTACATAAGAGTCATAAGTTGAACTTGCTACTAAACAAACTTTTTGACCATTTGATAAATTAATCATTTTTAATTCAATTTTATTAGCTAATATTCTTGTTTTACCTAATCTTAAATTTGCCATAGCTTCTTTTACTAATATAAATGATCCTGTATTATCACAGTAACCCATTCGTATACCTGCAACATTAGAAGTTGTATCTACATCTCGTACACTACTCTCTGTTCTTAGCGAAAACTGTGTAACTGAAGTTGTAGGCAATGAACCACTCCAATTAATTGAAAAATTGCTATTTTTAGAAACATTTTGATTATATGTAAAACCTGTTAACTGAATAGGTGAGCTAATTGAAATATTAGAATCTAATAAAATATTAGTAGTTGAATCTTGTAATATATAAATATTATTAGTAGAAGTACCATAGTTTAATATAAGATTGCTAATTTCAGATGGGTGAATTTGGTAATCAAAATTATCAATGTTTACTAAACCCAAATCATTGAATGCTATAAGATCCATATTTCTTTTTTCACCAGTTGTCAAATCGTAAAATCTTGCATATCCATTATTAGTAAATGCTTGGTATGGAGTAGAACCATCCATATCGTTTGTGAATGTTTTTTGTAATGTAATGACACCAGAAACACCACTCCAATCGAAGGAGTTTATATAAGCTGTTAGAACAGGGTCATTTTGCGATCCTAAATTAAGAAAATTTCTACTATCTATCTTTTGTGATGAAGTAGTATTTTCGTTTTCACATCCAAAAAAACTAAGAGTTAAAACGATTATTAAGAGACTTAGTATTTTATTCATAATATCCTATTATTATATATTTTTAAACTGTTTAATAAATTTTAATTAAGAATTGCAACCCGCACACGGTTTAATAATTCTTACTCTAGTAGTAATTTTTTCACCATTTTTTGGTCTTGCAGCCGAAGCAAAAAGTACTTGCTCTATTTTACATTTTGAACCATTTGGAAAAACCACTTCCAAGTTAAAAGGCATTGTCTTTTTTTTGATATCATCCCAATAAAGTAATGGATCTGGATAATCAAAACAAACAGGTCCACCTTTAGTTCTATATTCTAAGCCATTGCTAACATGTGCATATTGTTCACCTTTGCCACTACATGGGTTTTTATGTTTAGTTCTAAACCAATTTTCTGCATCAGTTTGACTTATATTTGCCAATTCTGTTGGTGTAGGCCATCTATTATTTGCAAAATAGAATAAATCTCTATAAGATTCAGCTTTATTCTTTCTTGCTGTAAAATAACAACCGTATTTAAAACCAACAACATATTTTTCAGTAATTTGTTGATATGGTTCAGTTTTAGTGTCAAAAACTACCTCTTCTTCCCAAGAACTATTTCCGTAATTATGAAACACTAAGTCAAATCTTTCTACTTTTAAGGATGCATTAACTGCATTTGGGCAATCCCAAACATCCAACTCGAAGCATATTCTCGGACTTGGGGGATTAGGTGCACTTCCTCCAAAACTTATTAACTCTGATTTACTCAAAAACAAAACACTAAACCCAAACAAAGCAATAATTAGAACTTTATAATATTTTGCCATAAAACCTTTTTATTAAATAAAAAATGTAACTATTACAAAGATAAGATAAGATAAGATAAGATAAGAACCTAATTATATTTTTAATTTTTTGCAGATTTGATATTATCCCTACTTTGATTTAGTTAATTACTCTTTTTTTTCATTCTAATTTATAATTTTTAGATAATTAAATTGGAAGTTAAAAAGATATAAATTAATAATTGATTAATATTATTTTGTTGTTTTGAAATATAATATTTAGAGACAATTTCCAATTTGTTATTTTTCAAAAATTACAGTTCATGTCCTAATCTACATAAATAAAAAATTTAAAATAAGTGGAGTTTCAACTAAAACCAAAGTATATAAATAAAAATTTAAGCAATTTATAAACAATTTAAATATAACTTTATACCAAAACTTAAAACAAAAAAAGGACATTTTAAATGCCCTTTTTTTTTAATTAGTTTTTTTTGAAATTCTAATTTTATGAAATATAAGATTAGTTTTTAATTTCAATTCCACCAAAAATAACCGTATAGTTAATTTTTAAAATTCTTGGTTTAATTATATTATTTGGTGAATAATTTCCATCATACCGAGTTTTGTTAGATACACCACCAAAAACAGGAGTACCATATATTTCAACTTGCCAATTATATGGAATATATATTTCTACACCACCAAAAATCGCATTTACTTCAATAGTTGTAACTTCTTCTGCCAAGTCTGCAGCCCTAAAATCTAATTCACTACCACCAAAAATTACATTTACTTCGCCGCCTCTAAAACTATTACTTGTAATCTGGTTGGAGCTACCACTAAAAAATACATTTACTTCTAAATTATCTGGAGAATATACATTTGAAGTATTATAATAAAATTTGTGTTCGTATCCTGTATCTTTACAATTGTCATTTTCTCCATATTTTTGTCTGTCTGGGTTAAGGAAAAACTTACTATTTTTACCGAAAATAAAGTGTAAACCAATCAATATAAATACTAGAGGCCACATAGTTCCCCAGAAACCCCATGGGAGTATATCTAAATTATCAGCTATTAAGAAAATACCTGATAAAATGCTAAATATTGGTAATAAGTAATTGCTTCTTTTGTTTGAAATTTCATTTGAACCCCAAAATATAAATACAAGTGGCCACCAAATGAGAATGATTTCTGATACATCAATAGTAAAATTGGCTACTTGTTCAAAAAAAAACAAAATACCTATTAATATAAAAAATACCCCTACGACTACTTTTGTGTCAATTTTAATTATTTTTGTTTTTTATTAATTTTAATTTTCATTATTACTATATCTTAATACGCAAATTAAAATAAAAAGTTCTTATATTTTGAAAAAAAATATTAATTTCTAATTTATAAGTTAAAAAAAGATATTTTTTTTGTATTTTAGTATAGAAATTAAGTCGTAATCTAAAAAATAGTTTATATTTCGATAAGATTTAAATAAGATATAGATTATAGATTGATAAAAATTTGCAATTTATTATTAAAACAAAATTTTTATTGCTTTTATAAAACAAATAAAAATTAACTAATTAATAATAGATAACTTATGTGAAGCAAGTAAATTTTAGAACACCTCATTGAACTTAATTAAAATTATCATTGCTTAAATTATTTTATTTTTATAATATTCAGAATATTTTTATTCAGTATTTTATTCAATATTATAAACCACCAAAAATAATTTTAACTACTTTTCTCGCTTTATACGTTTATAAATAAATATAGTATAAAATTAAATTAAAAACTTACAAAATATTTTAATAAAATGAATAATTCAAATCAAAATTCAGACATTAACAAAGAAAGTGAAAGTGGTACAACAATCAGAGCAAAAGTAATCGGAAAACAAATAGATTGTTTAGATAAAGGATTTGTTCGATTGGTCGATTTTATGGGTGACGATGCGGCTGTAGTTCAATCAGCGAGAGTGTCATACGGAGATGGTACCAAAACAGTAAATGAAGATAGAGGTTTGATTAGATATTTGCTTAGACATAAGCATACTACTCCATTTGAAATGGTGGAATTCAAATTTCATATTAAATTGCCGATTTTTATTGCAAGGCAATGGATTAGGCATCGTACAGCGAATGTTAATGAATATAGTGGTCGTTATTCTGAAATGAAAGATGAGTTTTATTTGCCAGATATTTCACAAATCAGACATCAAAGTACGTTAAATAAACAAGGTCGTTCAGATGAAGTTTTGCCTGAGGATACTTCAAGAGAAATCATTAACAAAATGGAATTTGTTCAAAATGATTTATACTCCGAGTATAAAAACTTATTAGATGAAGGTGTGGCCAGAGAAATTGCACGTATTAATTTACCATTATCAAATTATACTGAATGGTATTGGAAAATTGATTTGCATAATTTATTGCATTTTTTAAGATTGAGATTAGACTCACACGCACAATATGAAATAAGAGTATATGCTGAAGCAATGGCAGAAATCATTAAAGAGGTAGTTCCTATTTCTTGGGAAGCATTTGAAGATTATCATCTTAAATCAATGTATTTCTCTAAAATGGAATTAAGAGGATTGAAAAAAATTATTGCGGGCGAAAAAGTAGAAGAAATCAATTTTGAAAGCATTGGTTTGAAAAAAAGAGAATGGGATGAATTTGTAATAAAAATGCAAAACCTATTAGGCGATGTTTAGTAGTTAATATGTAACTAAATATTCTAAAGTATATTTCTTAGGAATTATTCAAAATAATTACTTATTCAAAAAAAATAAATCTTAAATTTAATATTAGAAATCTTTAATTATAAATACAATTTTTTAATTATAAGATAATTTTTCTAAAAACAACATTATAAATCCTTTTATGGCTAAAATAGCAACTAAAAAAAACAGCGATAACGATACAAAAGCATTAGAACAAGCAGAAAAAGTAGCAACAAAAGTTAGTAGTACAAAGTTAACTAATTCTAAATTAACTAATTCTAAACCAATCACTTCAAAAGTAATTGTAAAAGCAGAGAACAATCCTAAAGATGACAAAAAAGCTACAAAACCAACAAAAACTACAAAAATTGCTAAAGTAGAAAGTAATAATGAACCAGTTGAACTATCTAAAAAGACTGCAAAAGTTACTAAACCCAAAGCAATTCCAGAAGTAAAGACTGATTTAAAATCCGAAGCAAAAACTGATTTAAAAACTGATGTAATCAAAAAAGCACCAGTAAAAAAAGATACTGCTGTGAAGCCTCCAGTTATTAAAGAAGTAGCTTCAAAAGAGGTAAAATCAAAAGAGGTAACTTCAAAAGAAGTAAATACTAAAGTATCAAATACTAAAGTATCAAATACTTTAGAACAAAAACCTATTGATATCGATAATAGACCTTCTGCAAGTAAACAAAAAGCTGAAGCATTAGCGAAAGCAAATGCCGAAACTAATTTAGATTCGAAATTAGAATCTAAATCAGGAGTTTCAGTTCAAACTACTTCAGATATAAATGTAAATAGTTCAAATCAAAATAATTCTATTGCCAAAGGTACAATTCCAAATAATCAAAATTCGGTTAATAGACCAAATTTGAATAGACCAGACAACAGAATTGACAATAGACCTGATAACAGAATTGATAATAGAAACAATCCAAATAATAGATTTAATCCAAGTCCAAATAGCAAATATCCAAATAATAGAGATAATCAAAGGGATAATAGACCTGATAATAGAATAGATAATAGAAATAACCAAGTTCCACCAAGAAAAATTAGCAACGAAAACCCTAATTATCAAACAAGTGGATTGGATACAAAATATGGAGGTAAACCTAATCTAAATACACCTAAGACTAATCCTGTACTAACTAAATATGATACAAGAAGACCACCAGAAAGAGCACCGAGATTTAAAAATCCAAATCAAGTAGCTAAACCAGCACCTAAGCCGTTTCAAGATTTTAATTCTCCAATCTCAAGTTTGGATACTAATGATTTGAAAAGATTACAAGAAATTGAATTTAAAAATAAATTGAGAAATGATGAAGGTGCAACACCTATTGATGGAAATAGAAAATTAAATAACCCTATTCCACCAAGAAAGAATAGCAACCCGAATTCAAATTTGAATAATTTAAATAATAATACAAATAGAAATTTAAATAATAAGCAAACAAATAAGTCCAATACATTAAACAAAACGTTAAATAATTCTACAAGCAATAATTCAAATAATCCTAAAAATAAAACTGTATTAAATGATAATATTATTGATGATGGAAAAATATTAAGTGAAACTAACGAAGAAAACAATTTGATTAATTTGGTTGAACAAGATATTTTAACATTAGACAAAGGTTTGATAGGAAATAATATTAGTGAAAATAATATTGAAATCTTGGTAAGTGAAGATGTAGAAACAGAATTAGAAAATAAAATTAAAACTGGCGATATCAATATCGAACAAGAAGAAAGTGAAGTAGGCCAACCTGAAGATATTTCGGCAGTGGTACTAAGTGATGATGATTTTGTGCCATTAAATGTTAAATTAATTACAAATGAAGAAAATCAAGTTGTAGTTGATTTGAATGATGAATTGGAAAATATTCAAAAGACTATTAGAGAAGTGAAAAAAAGCACATTTAATGAAAAAAATAAATTAAGACTTGAGCAAGGTTTGCCACCTTTAAAAATCAACAATAATAAAAACAATCCACAAAATAGACAATCTCAATTTGATGTGGATAATGAAGTTACTAATAATTTGGCTGAATTAAAATCAAATAATACAAAGTCAATTAATGATTTAGATAATAATTTAATTAACGATGTAAATACGGAAAATTCAAATGAATTTGATAAGGTAAAAACAAATGAAAAAAACAAACCGCATCAAAATTCTAAACATTTGCCAAAACACATTTCAAAAATAATTGAAAAAAATAAGGGCATTGAACAAGTTGATATCCCAGAAAATTCAAATTCAAAAGAAAATGAAGTTGATATAAATGATAAGCATAATAATGATAAAAATATAAATTCAAATTCAAATGAATTTAAAAAACCTTTGAATCAGAATAAACCATTACATCAAAATCAAAAAGGTAATACTAACCCTAATCAAGCTGGAATTAATAAAGCTAATTTGAATAATCCTAATAATCCAAATAGTATTATTAGACAACAAAATGAAGCAAAACAAGCAAATGGTAACGGAAACGGGAATGGAACTGTAAACGCTAACAATGTTCCAGCGAACAACGTCCCTACGAATAATCCAGTTACAAATGGTGGTAATCAAGCTAAAGTTAATGTAGTAAATAATCAAGCAAATGCTCAAAATACAAATGTAACTCCAGAAGTAAAATTACTTGTTGCTCATCAAAATAAAGTTCCTAATGATAAAGTTCCTAATGATAGAGTTTCTAACGATAGAAATCAGCAACAAAAAGATTTTAATAGAGATTTAGAAAAAGCTGTTCCTAAAAAAGAACATTTGCCAAAACCAAAACCTATTAAAGTAACTGAAAGAAAAATGACAGATGCTGAATTTAAAGACCCATTTTTCAAAAAGATACTTGATAATACATATAGATTTTTGAGACATAAACTAAATGTAGAAGAAGGCACTACAATCCTTGTTACTGTTAGTGGTGGTGTAGATTCTGTTGTAATGTTGGATATTTTATACAATCTTACTTCAAGATATAGAATAGGTTTGGAAATTGCACACTACAATCATAATTTGCGTGGTCAGGCATCAATAGATGATGAAAAATTTGTAAGAGGATTAGCAGACTTTTATGCTTTGCAATATCATTTTGCAAATGGTAATGTTAAAGAACATTCAGAAAAAAATAGTTTGAGTATAGAAACGGCTGCAAGAGGATTAAGATATAAATTCTTTGAAAAAGTTGTAAATGCAATCAAATGCTCTTATGTAGCAACTGCACATAATGCAAACGATTTGGCAGAAACATTTTTACTGAATTTAACAAGAGGTAGTGGGCTTACAGGGCTTTCGGGTATTCCATTAAAAAGACCATTAACCAAAACAAGTAGCGTTATTAGACCAATTATTGAACTTAAAAAAGCAGAAATAATTGAATATGCAAATAGACGTAATTTGGAATGGAGAGAAGATCATACTAACGCTGAAACTGCATTTACACGAAATAAAATCAGACATGTAGTATTGCCACTATTGGAGCAAGAGTTCAATCCTGCAATTATTGATGTGATAAATAGAACTGCAAAATTATTGGGTGGTGCTGATAGATTTCTGAATAGATTTGTTAATGATAATACAAACAAAGTTATTTCAGAAATTAATGAACATACTGTCAAAATTAATATTGGGTTACTTAAAACCTATAATCATTTTGTGCAAGGTGAGATAATCCAAAACATTTTAGTCAATACCTTTGATATGCAAAATCTAAATCTTAACTTAATTGATAGGTTGATTGATTTGATAAGAGCAGATATTAATTCAAAGATTGAATTAACAAAAGAATTAAAAGCATATCGCGATAGAGACGAAATTATTATAAGTAATAAAATTGAAACTCAAGCAATTGATGTAATGATTAATCGCACTGTAAACGCAGATTATGATTTGGGTACGCATATTTTTAGTATCAAGCAGGTAACACCCGAAGAAGTGGATTATGATGCCGAAAATCACATAGAATACTTTGATGCACAGTTTATGCCTCAATTCCTTAATTTGCGTGCCTGGAAAGACGGAGACTCGTTCAAACCGATAGGAATGAATGGCAATTCGATGAAAGTTTCAGATTTGCTTACAAATGAAAAAGTTTCGGCTCAAAGTAAACGCGAAATATTAGTATTAACCGACAAAGTTAATATTATTTGGGTTGTTGGGTATAGACTTAGCGAAGATTACAAAGTAAAGCCAAGCTCAAAAACAATATTAAAAGTGGAAATTATTAATAAAGAAACAAATAAAGAAGTTATTAAGTAATAACACAAATAATAACTTTATAATTATTTATATATTATACAAAATAAGTCAAAAAAAGAAGGTCAAGCAACATGCTTGACCTTCTTTTATATTCTAATTTTCATTTAATACTTACACACCTTTTGGTGGTTCTTCCTTTTTGACTTCTTCTTGTTTTGTTTCTTCAATCTTAGGTTCTTCTTTTTTCTCTTCTGGAACTACTTCTTGGTTAGTTTCAGGAGTTTTTTCGATATTTTCTTCTTGTTCAAATTCAGTTTCTTTTTGTTTAGAAGAACCGCTTGATGTTCTACTTGTTTTACGTTTTGTAGTAGATTTACTTTGAATAGTTTTTGGTGCTTTTTCTTGGTTTCTTGGGTCATTAGATATTTTCTTTTCTAAGTCTTTTTCCAATTCTTCTACATTTACACCAAGTTTTTTAAGCACGGGAACAGTTAAATCGTATTTGAAATTTACATACGGAATTGGGTGCAAACTTTGGTCTAATACCATATCGTAACCCTCTTTGGCAGAGACTTCCTGCACTGCTGCAAAGATTTTTGTTTCGATAGGTGCCATAACTGCTTTTACGGTATTATCGTATTCGCCCCCTGGTTCGAATTTTTTGGAGGTAAATTCGGTGCGTTTCTTTTTTAGTTCCGCTAACGAGTTTTGTTTTGCCATTTTTTCGGCATCAGTCCAAACCAATCTGTTTTTTTTGATTTCCTCTTCCAAAAACTCAATATCAGTTTTCATTGCTTCGATTTCGCGTTTCCAACTATCCACAATAGTTTGGATACGTTGCTCAGCCAAAATCGCTTCGTTAAATTTCTCTCTAATAGTCTGAGACGAGATAAATCCCACCTTTTGAGCAAATGTAAAGTTGCTCATTGAAACAAAGAATATTACCAAAAGCAAAGTATATTTATAAGCACTATTATTAACGCTATAGAAAGTAATTTTATTTGAAATATTAGTCATTAATTTATATTTATTATGATTTAAAATTAAAATATCAAATATGATAATAGCTATCAAATACATAGTAGTATTAACTTTAATTTTATTTTTTTTTGGGAGAAAAAAGTTTGAGTTTTAAAGTTACCATAAATAATCACTCTTACCGAAACAAATATATTCTTCCTACGTATTGAGTTATTATCAATATTTTAACTTAGATATATATGAAAAAAGAAGAATTTTTAAAGTCAAATTATTATAAAATAATATTGCCAATTTTAGGAGCAGTTATAGTTATCGGTATATGGCAAAGTGGCTATGAATTTGGTCAGTGGCTATATAAGATTTTAAATTAAGATTGATATTGAAATAAATGTTTAATAATTCTTTGTTTCCCCCTAATTACCCAATTCACTTTTTAATACTTTCAGCACATTTTCTGACTGCTCTTTTTCTGGGAAATGGCCTGCTTTTTCTATTTTTTGCACACTTATATTTTTAAAATCTTTTTGCCAGATTGATAACATAATTTCTGCTGGAATTAGCTTATCTTCCATTCCCCAAATCAATAAAATTATGCTCTTGGGTGGAATTGTCGATGAACTTCTTTTAGGATTTCCCTATCTAAATGGGTGTAGATTTGGGTAGTAGAAATATCACTATGACCTAACATTTCTTGTACAGCACGGATATCTGCCCCACCTTCCAATAAGTGTGTAGCAAATGAATGTCTAAACAAATGTGGGTGAATATCAATATCGGTTTTGAGTTGATTTGAATAACCTTTGATGATTTTCCAAAGTCCCATTCGAGTTAGTGGCTTGCCTTTCTGATTGAGAAAAATAGTGTCATTAGAGTTATTGTCAAACAACTTCACAAAATGCCCTCTAACCTCAGTTTGGTATTTGTTTATCCAATTAAGTGCAGATTGCCCAATAGGAACAAATCGCTCTTTGGAGCCCTTGCCAATAACTCTAATTACTTCGGCATCTTTGATTATTTCGTGCTGTTTTAGATTTATTAATTCCGAAACACGTAACCCACATGCATAAAGAGTTTCGAGCATTGCACGGTCTCTAATTCCAGCTTTTTTGTCGGTATTTATAAACGAAAAAAGCTCTTCTATTTGCTCATAGGAT
>JBEICW010000060.1:0-11011 GCA_040383785.1 Ignavibacteria bacterium
AAAATTTTATAATAAAAGCAAAATAATTACAATTAATTAAGATTTAACCCCAAAAAAGGAATTTTACTATGAAAAAAGTTGTCATACTATTTTTTTTATCTACATTAATTTTGAATATTAATTCATTATTAGCAGCTGGTGATTTAGAAACGGGTTTTACTATTGGTGCATCAATCCCAAGTGAAAGTGTTGGAAAATTTTCAAAATTTACAGCATCAGATTTAATAAAAATTGAAAATAAAGAAACTCAAACAAATATTCAAAATGAAATTATCAATACTGGATATAATATAGGGATTAGATTGCAACTGCCGTTATCTGAAAGTATATATTTATCAGGTGGGTTGGGTATTCATAGATTTCCTGAGGCAGAAGTAGTCGTTTATGATAATAATAACCCCACAAAAGTCTGGGCTAAGTTACGTGAAGTAAATAACTTCATTCCATTTGATGCTGGATTAAATATAGATTTAGTGGATTTGAAATTATTTCAAGTTTATGGTTTAGTAAATGTAAGTTACAACTTTTTATATCAATCAGTAGATATTATTCAAAAAGATGGTAGTGCAACTATACCTGTAACATACACAGAGTCTAAAATGAGCAATAGATTTGGTGCAGGGTTAGGTGCGGGTCTTAAATTTGATTTAAAACTAATTGAATTAGGTTTAGAGGGCAGATTTAATAGAAGTAATTTACTAATGGCAGAAAATGGTGAACTTAATAAAGATTTTTATACACTTAATTTAATTGTATTTTTCTAATTGTATTCTAATTAATATTTTAAAACTCATCAAACAAAAAAGATTAAAATTAGAGGAAATAAATGAAAGTAGTTGTAACTGGTGCCAATGGTTTTATAGGAAGTCATGTTGTTGATAAATTGATAAAAAAAGGTTACGATGTAGAAATAATCTCTAGAAAAAATAGTGACTTAAGTAATCTTGAAGAACACATAAAAATCAATAAAATTAAGATTAACGAATGTAATTTTAGCGATATAGATAGTTTAGCAAATGCAGTTAGTGGTTCGGACTATATTTACCATATTGGCGGAGCAGTTGCTGCCAAAAATTGGGAAGGCTATAAATCTGCAAATGTAGATGCCACTACAAATTTAATTGAAGCAGCACTAAAAACAGCACCAAACTTACTAAAATTTCTATTTGTAAGTAGCCAAACCGCTGCTGGTCCCTCGATGGCATTTAACAAACCAAAAACTGAACTTGATGAAATGAATCCAATTTCTCAGTATGGGAAAAGTAAAAAATTAGCAGAAGAAGAAGTTGCCAAATATTACAATAGATTACCTATTGCTACAGTTAGACCGCCAGCAGTATTTGGACCGAGGGACAAAGCTATTTTAGATGTATTCAAAACTGTAAATTCTGGTTTGGGTGCTATGATTGGATTTGACAAAAAATATGTAAGTTTAATTAATTGTTTTGATTTGGCTGATGGTATTATTTTAGCGGCGGAAAGTGAAAAATCCATTGGACAAAAGTATTTTATTAGTTCAGATGAATTTTATACTTGGGATTATTTAATTCCATTAATTGGTGAAAAGTTAAACAAAAAGTTTGTTTTAAAAATAAAATTACCACATTCACTTGTAAAAGGCCTTGGATTAACTTCTGAAAAAGTAGGTAATTTCTTTGGAGCAACACCTGTCTTTAATTATGAAAAAGCAAATGACTTTATTCAATCATATTGGACTTGCTCAATTGATAAAGCTAAAAGTGAATTGAATTACCAACCCAAAATCAAAATAGATGAAGGTATAGAAATTACTGTAGATTGGTATAAAAAGCATAAATGGTTGTAAATTATTAGAATTTTAAACATTTATAATTATGTTTTAAATTTAGTTTTAATACTAAAATTGCAGTTCTGAATTTATCATGTTTAATAAGCATATTTAATAAAATAATTTATCCCTTTTTAATGAAAAATATATATATTACACTATTGTTTTTAATTATTATTTTAATAGCAATATTTTATTTTATTAATAGTTTTAATACCAAATCTGATTTTAATTCTAATGACTTATTTAATAATAATGAAATTGGTTTAAACGGTAAAATTAGAATAGATTCAGATGAATATGGTTTAAAAACTGTCGCATTAGAGAATAGTGATGATTTTTACTTTGCTTTGGGTGTAATGCACGCAAAAGATAGACTTTGGCAAATTGATTATTTGAGACGAAGAGCTGAAGGGCGTTTATCAGAAGTATTAGGTGAAGAGTATATTCATTTTGATAAATTTATAAAATGTTTTAATATCAATCAAATCGCTAAAAACCAATTTAATATTTTACCCTCTAATACTAGAATAAATATAAACAACTATGCCAAAGGAATAAACTATTTTTTGGATAAACAAAGTAACAATTTAAGCATTGAATTTAATTATCTTGGTTATAAACCCGAAAAATGGACTGGAAGTGATTGTATTTCGTTATTGCTATTATATTCATTAGAACAAAGTGAAAAATTGCCAAATGAAATTAAAAAATATAAACTAAATACAATTAATTTTGAAAATGTAATTGATAGTTTAAATAAATCTATAAATTATAAAAAAAATCAAAACAACTTGATTAAATCTCAACAACTTGAAAATACATTTCAGTATTTTGGTCTAATTTCAAATATTAATCAAGATTACAGCTGGGAAATATTTTCGGATAACATCACAGATTCTATAAAAAAATCAACAAGTAAGTTGAATTACTTTTCTTTTATTAAAAATGATAATTTAAAGGCAATAAATCAATATTATCCCCATTAAATTTGTCAAAAATAAAGAAATTAATTTCCATTTTACTCTGCCTGGAATTCCATTGAGTAATTTGTCAATTATAAATCAAGATAACAAATTAAGAACTTACAATTTTAATGAATATTTTAAAGGAATTTTTGATTTTGAACTAAATAATAGAACAATTTCAAATAACAATATCAGTCATAACTTTAATAATACTATCGATACTAATATAAAAATCAATTATGAAATTGACACACTAAAAGTTAAAGATAAATCTAAAATCCAATTTTATAAAAGATACATTTCGCATTCAAAATCTCAAAATATCAAGTATAATAATTTAAATGATAATTTTTATTTAGTTTCTGATTATCTTTTGGATAACAAGAATGGAAAACTTAATATATTAGATTACAGCAACGAGAAAAAAGGATTAGACTTCTATTTTCAATTTAAAATAGGCGAAAACAACCTTTCTAATATTAATAACTTATTTGATAAATTTGATAAAATTAACTTTAATCCAGAAAGTAGTAAAAGCTTAGATTTAAAATCAATTAAAGAATTAAGAGAAGAAGTTTTAAATCAAAATACGCTAAATGCTAACTCTCTTAATAATACAAATGATATATATTCAGAATTATTAAGTCAACGTGAATTGATAAATGATGAAATTAAATTAAGTAAAAGTTTGTTAATTAACTCACAAATAAGTGATGTAATGTTGCAACAGAATTTAACTGAAAGCGAGTTGGACAAAAAATTGCTGAGTTTGATAAAACAAGTATATTATAGCAATCTAAATAATTTTTCTAATGAAGAAAAAGATTTTATATATAATTTAATTATAAAAAATTCAACAAAGTTTTCACTTTTTAAAAAATTTGGTTTAGATAAAATATCAAAAGATAAATCAAAAACAAAATTAATTCAAACTTTATTAGTAGATAAATTCAAAAATAATTTATATTTTCAGTTTTTTAAATCAAATTCTAAGGGAAATATTAAATTTATAAAAGAGAAATTATTTAAAGATAAAATCGCTATAAATAATTTTATTAAAATTATTTTTTCGTCATTAGACAGCAATAAAAGCAACTCTAATTTAAATTACAAATTTAATCTAATAAATTTAGAAAATGCAAAAACAAAATTAATATCATCAATTAAAAAGAGTATTTACGATTTGGATAATATCAAATATAACAACCACTTAGTAATTGCAAATCCAATTGGCAGAAAAAATTTATTAAAATATAATTCAATACAAAATAGTCTAAAAATTGGTAGTTTTAGTTCATTAAAGTTTGCCCAAAACCAAAATATCTTTGGTCAAAATATTGCGTCTGGGCAATCTTACAAATGCATTTTAGATTATAATAATTTCAAGTTGTATTATGTTGTTTTTGGTGGTATTTCTGGTGATTTGAATAACTTCCATTATAAAGACCAAAATATACTTTGGGAAAAAGGCGGATATTGCAAAGTGAATTTAAGTAAATAAAATTAAGAGTTTAATTGTAATATCTAATTTCTTAATTAAATAAAGTTAAAAATTATGAAAAATCTTAGTAGACTATCCATTTTAATGCTTATACTATTTTATTCTTGTAATCAAGGTTTAGAGCCAATTAAGGAAGAGGATAAATTAGAAATAAGAGGACTTATAACGTTTGTTAATGGAAAAGACAACTTTCCACCAATAGACTCATTAAAAGACTTAAGAGTGGCATTTTTTCAAGAATATCCGGACTCGGCGAATATTTTAAATGACTTTATTTCTGGTAATTTGATTTTTACAGATAGCACTCTTAATTATAATGTAGATACAGCAAGTTATTCCAAAATATTAGAAACCCCACCTGTGAGTTTTAAATATATCTGTGTTGTTCAAAATTATGGTGGACTATTAGATTGGAAAGTGGTAGGTTTATATACTGATGATACTGTAAATTATACCCCAAAAACTTTATTTATAGACAAAAAAAATGGTGAATTAAATAAAGTTAACATAAATGTTAATTTTAAAAATCCACCACCACAACCTTTTTAATATCTATTTTTAGCAACTATTTTTAGTTCAATTATTGAAGTCTAATTTGTTGACCAGATTTAATTTTGTTTTCATCTAATTGTTTATTTTTCTTTAATATTGTACTTACTGGAACACCAAATTTTCTTGCAATACCAGATAAAGTTTCACCGTTTTTGATTGTATAATAGTTCGGTAATTTGTTGATTTTTGAGCTTTCTGCATTTGCAGAACCTTTGTTATCTTCGTTAGCTACTTTAAGTTTCGTACCAGCAAAAATAGTATTACCTTCAATTACATCAGAGTTTAATGATTTTATCTCTTCTTCACTAACACCATATTTTGCAGCAATCATACCAATAGTTTCACCCTTTTTCACTTTATGAATAGAAGTTTTTGCACTTGATATTCTTGCAGTAGATTTACGATTAATTTCTACATCTTCAGCAAAATCACTATTGTTTTTAGTACGGTTTTTAGCATCAGGTTCAATAATTAATTCATCACCAATTTTAACTTTGTCTCTTTTGATTTTATTCAAACTTTTTATATCTGCAATATTAACACCATAAACATCAGCTATTCTTGCTAAAGTTTCACCTTTTTTTACTTTGTGTTTAATTTGCTTTTCAACTTCAGGTTTATTATTATTAGCCAAGTTTTCATTTTTAGAAATTGAATTTACTTTTTTGAAAATTGACTGATCTTTGTTTTCTTTTTGTGCAATTATTAATTGCTGACCCAAAAGTACGTTCTCTCTTTTTTCATCAAGATTATTTAGGTCTTTTAATTCACCTAAACTAATTCCATATTTTCTTGAGATTGAAAATAAACTTTCTCCTTTCTTTACTATATGGAATACATCACTACTACCATCTAAAGGATATTCTGGGTTAGTTGCAGAAGCTTGAGTGATTTCATTAAATTTTTCTAAAGTAATAGGTAATCTTAATTCCGTACCTCTTTTCAACTTTGTTTTGCTTGATGAAAAGTCATTGACAGCAATTATTTCTTCTTCAGTAATTTGGAATTTTTTAGCAATTGAAGCTATATTTTCTCTATTCTGTACTTCATAACTAATCCAAGGTCTTTTTTCCTCGTCAGTTAAAATAGAAAACTTTGCCGCAAAACTATTGTATGATTCTTTTGGGATTTTTAATTTATATGAAGACATATCCAAAGGAGTTGATAATTTAATCAATTCTGGATTGTATGCCTTTATCAAATTTACATCAGCATCCAAACATTTTGCTAATGTTTCTAAGTTAACTGTTTCTTTTAATTCATAAGTATCATATTCATATTTACTTTGAAATTTAATAGAATCTAAAGAAAAACCATAACATTCGGGATTCATTGCAATTGTAGCAGTTGCAATATAGTGAGAAACATAAAATCTTGTTTCTAAAGGTAAAATATCTCTGATATCCCAATAATTTGGGTTCTTTTTGTTTGACTTTTTGATAGCTTTTGCTACTCTACCTTGTCCACAATTGTAAGATGCTAATGCCAAATGCCAATCACCAAACATATTATACAAGTCGCCCAAATATTTCATTGCAGCTCTTGTAGCTTTTTCAGGGTCTCTTCTTTCATCAATCCACTTAGAACCGCCATTATTCAAGTTATAATCAAGTCCAGTAGGTCGCATAAATTGCCATAAACCAACTGCACTTGCTTTAGAAACTGCATTAGGGTCTAAGCCACTTTCTATCATAGATAAATATACTATCTCCTCGGGAACACCTTCTTCTTTGGCAATTTGTTTCATCATAGGCAAGTATCTACCACTTCTTTCTAACCATTTAGTAAAAAACCTACGAGCTTTGGTTTGTGTAAGATATTGAATATTTTTAAGTACATATTCATTTTGGTCCATTGGGATTGTAATCATATCTGGCTGGCATAAAAATCCACCTGTAGAAATCGCAATATGCTTTTTTTCGCCTCTATTTTCTAATCCAGTAGTAAAAGGAAGGTTTGTTTTTTCTAAATCTTTGAAAAATTTATCTCTAATTACAAATAAAGGAGTATTTTCATTAAAATCTTCTAAATTTGTAACTAAAGATTCGTATTCTTCTATAATTTGTTGAGTCAAATCATAAAATCTTTCATTTCTATCAATATCTTGAATAGAAATTAAAGTATTTAATTGCGTTAAAGCTTTATCAAAGTATAATACTGCATTTACAGTATCTTTTCTTCTTTTAAAATCAATTGCTTGATGATACTTTTTCTTTGCTTCAAAAATTATTTTTTCTACACCATCTTTTTCCAAATTATCTGGAGAAATAATATTATCATCTAATTCAGTGTAATTATCAGGGAAAATATTATTTATTATTTTTACATCAGTTTTTTCAATTTTATTACTTTCAATATTTTTAGAATTTAATGGCTTAGCTTGACTATATGCGAATTGACTACCTAATAGCAAAGTACCACCAATAAACAAAGTTAGGCCAGTAGATTTAATATTTTTTAAAGTAATATTTTGAAAAGATATGTTTTTTATAATCATAATTTTAAATTTGTTTTTAATTTCATCATAAATATAAGTATTTTTATATAAATATAAAAATATGTTGAAAAGTATGTTTATGTACATTTAGGATTTACAATTTAACTAATGTTTTTTAAGTTTCCAATAAAAAACTAAATATTTTTGAAATTATTGAAATTTGTATCAAAACTTCTTCATTATTTTTAAATTTAAGATATCATTTAAAGTATCATAAATATTTTTATTACTTACTTTTGAGGGCTTATTTCAAAAATAATGGTCTTCAGAACTTTTATAACTATTAAAGTAATAATTCAATTAAGAGATAGTATAAACGAAATTAATAAATATTAATTTTGAGTTGGATTATTAGCTGAGTAATCTTTGTTAAAATACCCTTCAAGAAAAATTATTAAAAACTCATTATAAAAATTATCTTCAAAAAATAAAAAAAAAGGAGGCAGTTTGTTGCCTCCTTTAGTATTCTATAATTATTATTTAGTTCAAATTATTTTGTTTTAGTCATTTGTGCATTAACAATTAATTTAACTTCGTCAGATACTACTACTCCACCCGCTTCTGTAACTGCTGACCAAGATAAGCCAAAATCTTTTCTATTTAATTTACCTTCTAATGAAAATCCTGCTTTAGTATTGCCATAAAAGTCATCAGCAACACCACCAAATTCAACATTTAATGAAATCTCTTTATTATTATCTCTGATAGTCAAATCACCTAATAATGTAAACGTGCCATTGGAATTTGAGCTCATGCTTTTGCTTACAAATGTCATTTTAGGGTATATTTCTGCATTAAAGAAATCATCTGATTTTAAATGTCCATCTCTTTGATCATTATTAGTTGAGATGCTATTTATATCTGCACTAAAATTAATTTTTGCATTTGCAAAATCACCACCAGTAATTTCCATATTAGCATCAAAACTGCCGAAACTTCCGGTTACTGTCGAAATTACTAAGTGTTTTACTTTAAATTGAATTTCAGAGTGAGATTGGTCTATTACCCACATTCCATTTAAGTTTACCATTTGACACTCCTTTTACTATTATGTTTTTTAAAATTATGTTAAAAAAATATTATATATCTTATAAAATATAAAAACAATGGTACTTGTATTATTAATTAGCATGACAAGTTATCAAGACCACTTGCATCCAACTTATTCATTACCATTATCCAATTACCACTAATAATTTCTATTAACTTTCTTTTAGTTCATCTTCAAGATTCATATCTATAATTAAAACTTTTGAATTTGCACCAAATTTTAAATTAATTTCATCAATTTGAATTAAACCAACTGCATCCCTTTTGGTAATTGC
The DNA here is from genome assembly GCA_040383785.1 of Ignavibacteria bacterium. Taxonomy (GTDB): domain Bacteria; phylum Bacteroidota; class Ignavibacteria; order Kapaibacteriales; family UBA2268; genus JBDNHS01. Next base: position 8,651 of record JBEICW010000060.1, read on the forward strand.
GATTGTAGAGCCATTTGAAGTAGATTTTTGATTTAGATTTTCGCCTTCGTTTAATATTTCTAAACTACCTTCAATCATTATGATATACACATAACTATATTTGGCATCTAAGGTTTTGTAAGTAATGTTCGTATCTGTATTAAACTCTCCCAAAAATAATTCTGCATCTTGATTAATCCAAAGTGTATCTTTATCTGTTGGTGATACAATTTTTGTTAAATTATTTATATTTTTCTCTAAGTCAAATTTACGTTGGTCATATCTTGGTTTGATATCAACTTCTTTCGGATGTATCCAAAGTTGAAACAAATTTACATCATTAGTTGAGCTCGCATTTTTCTCAGAATGATAAACTCCTGTTCCAGCTGACATTATTTGCACTTCACCACTTGTAATTACCCCCTCACCGCCACTACTATCTTTGTGAGCCAGTGCTCCGCGAAATGGAATTGTTATAATTTCCATATTATCGTGAGGGTGAGTATCAAAACCGCCACCAGCAGCTATGATATCATCATTAAGAACTCTCAAATACCCAAAACCTTGTTTGTTTGGGTCATAATATCGAGCAAAACTAAATGAATATTTGGCTTTTAACCAACCAATATCCATACTGCCTCTTTCTTCTGCTTTATGTACAATGTATTTCATTTGTATTATTTAAATTTATTATTTATGGTATTGAATTTAGAAATTAATAAACACGTAATTCATATAAAAGTTATTATATTTACATTGATTTTTTAGCAAATTGGGTAGTAGTGTCAGATAACGTCTTCATAAAATTAATTAAATCGTTTATTTCTGATTTTTTTAGATTTAGGTTGTCAAAAGGTAAAGTTTGATTTTCTAAATTTATACCCAAGCCTTTCCCACCACCTTTGTTATAAAAGTCCATTACTTCATTCAAATTGTCATAAACGCCATTATGCATATATGGGGCAGTAAATTCTATATTTCTAATTGTAGGAGTTTTAAATGAATGTTTATAAATTGATAAATTATCTCTTTGAATTCCATTAAATCTACCTAAATCAGAATCTAACTTCGGCGATTTTAAACTTTTATTTTCAGGGACACCCAAAACTTCACTTTCATTCTCATTGTACAATGGTGGTACAAGTCCTGAAAATGTTGGTGGAAAATGGCAATTGCCACATAAAGCTTTACCCATAAATAAATTAAAACCATTTTTTTCAGATTTTGAAAAATTTTTAGACTCATTTCTAATATATTTATCGAATTTTGAATTAAAACTTCTAAGTTGGATTACATAAGAAGTAATAGCTCTTTTTAAATTTTGTATGTTTACTGTTTCACTAACATTTTTGTCATAACCTATGAAAGACTTATCAAATAATTCTTTGTATTTTTTATCTTTTGCTAATGAATTTATCATTTTTACTAAATCATTATTAAATTCATTTTCATTAAGTAACACGTGTTCAATTTGCATTTCAGGCGAGGAAGCCCTCATATCATAAAAGAATTTATCTGCATATATACTATTCAAAAGTGTTGGAGTATTTCTTAGTAATTTTGAATTTCCATTTGAACTCATATTTGTTTTTAATCCATAAGTAAATGCCTTTTGTGGTAAATGACAACCACCCCAAGATTGTTTTTTATTTATATACAAATTTTCAACATAAAAAAGCAACTCTCCTAATTTAATCATACTTTCATTTGTTTTATTTAATGAATTAGTATAATAAAATGGATTAAAAAAATCATCACTAAAAATACTACTTGAAGTATAATTAAATACTGTTGGTACTTTATTTACTTCTTTGTGTGTTTCTATATTAAAATCTAATTGAGTTTTTAAACTATAATTAAAAAGTGGTTCAATATAACTTCTTGTAAAAGTTAGTCTATCAAACTTTTCAAAATTTTTATTTTTACTTACAAAAGTAATTGAATTATTTAATAATTCCAATAGCTTAGAATAATTTTCACTTTTATATTTAGAATTATATTCATTATATAATTTAACATCTTCTAATATTGTTTTTAAGCTAATTTCTGTCTCATTTAACGAATGCAAAGAGGTTGGCGAATCAAATCCCGTAACTGAAAATGAAAGCACTCTAATTAATTCAAATCGAACCGCCTCAAAGATAAACCTATCTTGTAATTTAACTTCATTTACTTGCAAAAATAAATTATTAAAACTACTTTCTAATTGATTAAGTAATTCTAATATTTTATTTATATCTAACGAATCTTCAAATATCAATTCTTCAATAACTTGCAAACCTAATGGCTCATATATTTTTGGAGTGGCATCTTTATAATTAGTCCAACTTAAAGGAGCAGAATTGATATTTCTTTTTATCATTTCTGGGTCTATGTATTCAT